>JALYZF010000044.1 GCA_030948995.1 Acidobacteriota bacterium | reverse complement strand
GTAATGGTCGCCTTTTTCAAAGCCGAACGCGCCCGCCATTCCGCAGCAGCCCGAATCGGGCAATTCGTAGTCGAGTTCCATTTTTTTCAAAATTTCCTTCTCGTCGTCCATTCCCATAATGGATTTGTGATGACAATGACCGTGAACGAGAGCTTTGCGGCGGAGTTTCGGCAACTCGAAATCTTTGGCGTGTTTGACTAAAAATTCGCTCAGTAAAAACGTCTGTTGATTAAGACGTTTCGCGTCGCGGTCGTTCGGGAAAAGATTGATGAGTTCGTCGCGGAAAACGGCGGCGCAGCTCGGTTCTAAAACGATGACCGGCGTACCGCTTTGAATAGGCTCGCGCAAAGCATCGAGCGTTTTACGAAGATAAACTTTAGCCTCTTCAAGAAATCCGTAATCGTAAAGCGGGCGACCGCAGCACAACTTTTGGCGCGGAACTTTGACGCGAAAACCCGCCGCTTCCAAAACTTCGACCGCCGCCTGCGCCGTCGTCGGGTGAAAATGATTGTTGAAAGTGTCCGCCCACAAAATAACTTCCGGTTTTTGATTTTGATTTTCTAACTTTGAACTTTGAACTTTGAATTTTGAACTTCTTTCCTGAAACCAATCCCGAAATGTCTGCGGCGCGAATTGCGGAACGGTGCGTTCGGGCGCGACTTCGGCGGTGAATTTGGCGATGTTTCTAAAGATTGGCGCGGACGTGAAAAAGTTGACGACGAGCGGTGCGATTGATGCGAGATTCGCCCATTTGTTGATGAAACCGAAGGCGTAAGCGTGGCGCGGGCGCGTTTTTTCTTCGTAATAATGCGACAGAAATTCGGCTTTATACGTCGCCATATCAACATTGACGGGACAATCGCCCTTGCAGCCTTTGCACGCCAGACACAGATCGAGCGCGTCTTTGACGGCTTCGTCTTGCCAGCCGTTTTTGCCGATTGTCTCGCCTTCGAGCATTTCAAAAAGCAGACGGGCGCGTCCGCGCGTCGAATCTTTTTCCTCGAACGTGACCATATAACTCGGACACATCGTGCCGCCGCCGCTTCTGCGGCATTTGCCGACACCGACGCAGCGCAGAGTCGCGTTGGCAAAACTGCCTTTGTCGTCAGGGAATTTGAAATGCGTTTCTGGCTGCCACGGCTCGTATTTGTTGCTGACGCGCAAATTTTGGTCAATCGGAAACGGATCAACGACTTTCCCCGGATTCATTTTCCAATCCGGGTCAAAAATCTGTTTGAATTCGCGGAACGCATCAACAATTTCATCGCCGAACATCTTCGGCAAAAGCTCGCCGCGTGCCTGTCCGTCGCCGTGTTCGCCGGACAAGGAGCCGCCAAGCGAAACAACCAAATCGGCGGCTTCGTTGACGAATGATTTATATTTTTCGATTCCCGGTGCGGTGAACAAATCGAACGGAATGCGGCAGTGAATACAGCCTTGCCCGAAATGACCGTAAAGCGACGCTTTGTAATCATACTTGTGAAATAACGCTTTTAATTTCCGCAGATATTCGCCGACTTTATCCGGCGGCACGGCGGAATCTTCCCAACCCGGATGCGACATCGGCTCGCCCGGAATATGCGCCGTTGCGCCCAAACCCGATTCGCGCACTTGCCAGAGCATATCTTCTTCGGCTTCGTCATCGAAAAGTTTCATTGACGGCGGATTTTTTTCGCCTTTTAATTCGTCCATCAACTTTTTAGCTTTGTCGTCCGCGTCTTTTTGCGAATCGCCGCCGAATTCGACAAGAAGCCAGCCGTTGCCGTCGGGTAAAAGTTTGACATCGTTCGGATGCAAACCTTTTTTCTTCATAAATTCGATCAGCAAATCGTCCATTCCTTCGAGTCCGATTGGCTTATGCCGCATAATTTCGGGAACGGCATCGCCCGCCGCGAACACATCGGAGTAACCCAAAACGAGCAAACTGCGCTCTTTCGGATTCGGCACGAGTTTCATCGTCGCTTCCAAAACAGTCATACAAGTTCCTTCCGTCCCGACGAGCGCAGCGGCGAGATTAAAGCCTTTTTCCGGCAGCAGATACGGCAGATTAAAACCCGACACGCGGCGCGGAATGTCCACGAATTTTGCGCGGATTTTAGCGGCGTGTTTGTTGCGCAAATCTTTTAATTTTCGGTAAATCTCGCCGCGCCGCCCGCCTTCCGCGATAATTTTTTCGAGTTCTTCTTCACTCGTTTTGCCGACGCGCAAAATCGTTCCGTCATAGAGCAAAATCTCCATTTCCTCGATATTATCGGCGGTTCGTGCGCCGTCGCCTTCCTGCGCTGCCATTATCGAATGAATGCCGCACGAATCGTTGCCGATCATTCCGCCCAAAGTGTTGTGATTGTGCGTCGCCGGATCAGGTCCGAACGTGATGCCGAACTTTTCCGCTTCGACGCGAAAATTGTCGAGAACGCATCCTGGCTGAATTGCTCCCAATTTCCGTTTTTCATCAATCCACAAAACCTTGTTGTAATACTTGGAAT
>JALYZF010000028.1 GCA_030948995.1 Acidobacteriota bacterium | reverse complement strand
GAACACGATAATGCGCGAAATTCTGTTTTGACTCACTCAATAAATTTTCAAACAATTTCACTAAAAATTCTCAAAATTCCGAAGTTTATCGTGTTTCATTAGTCTTCATTATCGTGTCTCCTTACATAATCAACTTTGTCGTAACCTTTTTCCCACAAAAAACGCGACACGACCGCTTCGCCGACGGCTTGCGTGTCCGGCTCGAAAATCTCCGGCTCTTCTTCGTCTTCGCGCTTCACAGGCTGCGCTTTGTAATCAAGTTTTCCGCCGCCGTCAACCAGCATCGTTTCGCCATCTGGAAAAGTAATAAGAGCCGAATCGCCTTGCCCGACATCGAGAAAATCTAAATGCAGTCTGGAGTCCGGCGCAGGCGCGCTAAACGGATGAAAGACGACGACGGCAATAAAAACGACGAGCATTGAAAACGCAAATTTAACGGCGAAAAATTTATCAAAAGAAAAATCAAAAAACGATTGGTTTGAATTTTCATTTCTCGCTTTCCATTTTCCGTTTTCCATCAATCCGAACGGTTTCCAGTTAAAAAGCAGAAACGCCAAAGCCAAGACGGGCAAAAAATACAGAAAATAAACTGCTCTAGATGCGCCGGAGTAGTTAGGCACGCGAAACGAAGCCCAACTGTTTTCGACAAAAAGACGCGGAACTGAAATTAACAGCCAATTAAAAAATTCAGTGATTTTTATAAAAGGAAACGCAAAAGTCTTGCTAATTTGCGCGAGAATTACAGCAAAAATCGCCGTGAAACTTTCCAGCGCAATGATGATTCCAACCCATAAATTCAGCAAAATTCCGGCAAATGAAACACGGTGAAAATAAATTATCATTAGCGGTAGAAGACAAATCTGCACGACGAGCGAAACAAGGACGGCTTCAAAAACATAACGCAGAATTTTTTGCAGAATGCTTTGTTCTGACCAATAAAAATACGGCGTTTTAAAAAGATTTGCCGTCCAGATGTTGCGCCCTCTTTCGATTTTCCAAACCGTTTCGTCCCAGTAAATAGTCTCGCAAAATCTTTTCAGCCAAACGGAAACATTCGGGGGCGCGGGTGTTTCAGCCGACAGCGTCCAACTACCGATTGAGCGCAGTTTTTCAACGAGCGGAAAAGCCAAAACGACAATTGCCGCAACGCTGACAAAAGTCAGTTGAAACGATTGCGTAAATAAATCGTTCGGTCGCCAGACGAGCAGAACGAAAGCGCACGCGCCGAGCGAATTTAAAAGCGTTCCCCGCCGGTAAACTACTTGCGAGAAAAGCAAAATCGTAAACATCAAAGCGGCTCGCACAACCGGAACGCCTTCGCCGACGGCGATTGAATACGACCATAAAATCGCGCAGGTAATAAGAAATTGTAAAAACTTCTTTTTTGTAAAAAGGCGAACAAAAAGCAACACGAGACCGCCGATAAACGTAATATGCAAACCGGAAATGACCAGAACGTGAAACGTGCCGCCCATCCGAAAAACTTCCGCCGTCGGCTTGTCTAAAAAATACTTATCGCCCAAAAGCGACGCGATTAAAACTCCGGCGGTCGAGACGTTAAAATTATCTCTAAAACCGACAATCAAAATTTCGCGCCAATTAAATAGCCAAGTGAGCGGCGAGAAATGGGGCGCGTCTTCGATTTTTTCGACAAGCAAAGGGCTTTTGATAACGCCTGTCGCGTCAATTTCCGTTTGGTCAAGAATTTCCTTTTGCGACGCGACGCCCGCATTCAAAAAATTATCCTCTCGCCGAAGACGGCAAGCGACGCGCATTTTTGAATTGTATCGAAGATTTAATCGTTCGTATTCGTCCGCAATTTCCTTTTCGCCTGTCGCGGCAAACAACCTGACATTTCCCGAAACCTTTATTTCCGCGGCTTTGTAAATTGCTTTTTCGGTTTTTAGTTTGAGAAAAAATCCATCAACGGTAAGTTCCGGCGCGCTCAGCAAAACGCCTTCGATTTCAATTGGGTCTCCTGATTTTATTTGTTGTTTGTCGTAAAGATTTTTTAACCGATTCGGAGAAACCGTTTGATTTTCAATTTGTAAATATAAGCCGCCTGACGAAACAAATGCGACGGAAAGAAAAATCAAAACGAATTTTCGCTTGCAGAAAACGGCAGTTAAAACTGCGGAAAGCAAACAAATAGCCAGATAAATTTGCCAGCCGAGAAAGAAAAAATTTGCCGACAAAATGCCGAGCGCAAAACAGACGGCGAGCAGAAGCAAAGGATAAAGGGTGAAGTTTGCCGACGAGGTTTTTTGAGGCTCTTCAAACATTTTCAGATTTAATTCGGTGCGAAATTTTCCAAGCAGAATAACACAGAATTATTCGACTTTTATCAAATTTCTCATTTCCCTGAAATGCGCGTCGCTGATGCCGTCGACAAGTAGAAGATGTTCCGGTCGGCGAAAAGCGCCGTATTCGCTTCTGAACTCGACAATTCTCTGCGCGATTTTCGCTCCGATGTGCGGTAATTTTTCCAGCTCTTTCGGCGAAGCTGAATTGATATTTATAGCCGAAGGAGAAATTTCTATATGACTTTCCGGCGATAAAACTTGTTTTGTTTGGTTGGATACACAACAAACGAGTAAAAGACAAGCTATGACCGAAGGAAAAAGTTTAATGGGTATTTTACAAATGTTGAGAATAATACGCTTACAGGCTTTCATATATTACTGCCCACAAAATGTGCAAAGTGCTAAAAGTCATTTGAAAATCAACATTTAGGTTTGTAAAAAACGAGTTTTCCACAGACTTTTCCACCGCTATCTGTGGAAAACTTTTCTGTCGAAAATTGTAAAAGAATTTTCCCGCAAACACGCAAAGCGCCCAAAGGAGAATAAAAGAAAAATCAAAGCTAGCAGCAAAATAGGAATTACTAATTTCGCATTTTCCATTTCGCATTTTTCATTTTACAACTCTCTGCCTTCTTCTAATTCCTGCAAATCGTCGTAAGCCTTTTGCATAATCGGACGCGCGCGCGAGCTGCCGTCCATATCGCCAATGTAGCCTTCGTGAACCATCGCGTCGAGAATAGCGGCGGCGCGTCCATAGCCGATTCGCAAATGTCGCTGAAGAAGCGAGGTCGAAGCGCGTTTTGAACTGACGACGGTTTTCAGCGCGTCAACAAAAAGTGCATCTTTCCTGCCCGGCAAATCGTCCGTGTCAACGAGTTCGTCTTCGGTTTTCGTAATCGTCGTGTCGTATTCGGGATTGCCCTGCGCTTTGATATGTTCGACGATTTTGTGAATTTCCTTTTCATCAACAAACGCGCCGTGAACGCGGATAAGCTGCGACGAAGCTGGCGGCAGAAAAAGCATATCACCTTTGCCCAAAAGCTGTTCCGAACCGTTGGCGTCAATAATCGTGCGCGAATCGACCTTCGACGAAACGCGAAAGGAAATTCGTGCCGGAAAATTCGCTTTGATTAAACCTGTTATAACGTCAACCGATGGTCGCTGCGTCGCCAAAACAAGGTGAATGCCGACGGCGCGCGCCATTTGCGCCAGCCGCGTGATTGATTCTTCGACTTCCTTGCCCGAAACCATCATCAAATCGGCGAGTTCGTCAATGATAATCACGATATACGGCAGCTTTTTATACGCCTCGCCGTTATCGTCCAACTGCTCGTTTTGATGACGCTTTTCGACTTCGGAATTGAAGCCGGCAATATTGCGCACGCC
>JALYZF010000310.1 GCA_030948995.1 Acidobacteriota bacterium | reverse complement strand
GGAAAGGAACTATTTGATGAATTAAAAGAACTGCACAATCAATTAAGAAATAAGATTTTACCCGAAATTTCTCAATATCAAATAATTTAACAGGTTTTGCCAAACAGTATCGGTTAGTTTTCGTTTTTTTGTTAAAGTTGTTTTATCGAATACGAGAGAACTTTTAGGAGAGAAACCTTAATGAAACTGCTGACGAAATTCGGTCTGTTTTTATTTCTTGTTTGTTTTGCAGCTACTGTGGGAGCAAAAGCTCAAAATCGTTTTGAAGGACATAATATTTTTGCCGATGCAGTCGAAGCGCAAACGCCCGGCTCCCCTTCGTGCGCCGTCCGCTATGTTCCACCGACAACACCCGTCACCATTACCGATTTAAATCCGAAAACGCCTTTGAAAATTGCAGCGTGCGGCGGCACGGCTGATGCAACCGTTCGCCAATTAAATTCTACGACTGCCGTCGTTACTGCCAGCCAGGTGGATTACAAATGGTGTTTTACGGGCGAGGATAAATCTTACCGAATTTCATTTCAAGGCGACCAATTTGCGGGTGCAATTTCCTATAACTGGATTACCGAAGATGAACGAGAAGGAGGTTTCTATAACGTCAGGGATTTCGGCGCGCGTGGCGACGGGCAAACTGACGATACGATTGCGATTCGCTCGGCGCTCGCTTTTGCCGCTTCGCACAACGGCGGCAAGATACGTTTTCCGAATGGCGATTATATTGTTGGAAATGTTCCGAACTTTAGAGGCTTAACTCTGCCTTCGGGCATAATTGTCGAAGGCATCGGCTCTGTAAACACGGGCGGTTTGACCAATTATTACCCGAACAAAAGCGCCAGCCGCATTCGTCTGCAAGGCGCAAATAAAGCGCTTTTTCGTATCGGCGAATGCACTGAACGGGTAACCGTCCGTGATATTGAATTGATTAGCGATTCCGGTCAAAATACATACGGCGTCGAAGCCATCGGTGCATTTATTTCAAGTCAGGATTTTTACTTTGAGCGCGTTGCATTTACTAATTTTTTTCGCGGAATTTACGCGCACGCTTTGCCTGCAAATAATATGCAGTGGCAGTTCGATTTCGTCAAAGTCGAAAAATGCAGGTTTTTTGGCAACCTTGACGCAGCCGTTTGGATTGACCTTTGGAATACGGATTGGGCGTTTCGCGGCGACTTTTTTTTCACGCCTAATAAGGAAGCGAATCAAGCGGCGAACGGAATTTATATTTTCCGCGCCGGTATGGTTTTGATTGAAGACACTTTTGCCGGACCGGGACCGGGACGGCGAGGCGGCGATTTTATTCACGTCATCGAAAACGGCAATTTGAGCGTTATCAATTCGCAATGTGAATCAATGACGCGCGCGCTTGTTTTCGGCGAATCGCCGGGCGCGGGAAATTTGTCGTATCCGATTACGCTCGTCAACAATATTTTCGGCGACCCGATTGAAATTAAAGCGCGCCGAATGCTCGTCTCGACCGGCAATCTGTATCTCTCGAATACTGTCCGGCTTGCGCCCGACGCTCAGGTCTATTCGACGGGCGACCGTTTTTGCTACGACGGCTCGATTCTCGGCTGCCAGACGCCAAATCCGAACGCCAATTTTATCGGCGGCAAAATCATTTTCAGCACCGGGCAGCCTGCCGACGGAACGGTTAACGGCAGAGCGACGATTTTCGGAACTGAAGTTCAAATGCCGAATCTATTGTTCGACAATCTGCCGAAAATAAACGCTGACAAAAATAATGGTTCGATGGTTTACTGTTCAAACTGCCAGCGCGCGACAACGCCGTGTCAAGCGGGCGGCAGCGGCTCGCCCGCGATGATTGTCAATAATCAATGGAGTTGTTTGTAGAAAATTAAAACAATAAACAAAAGGAAGCGATGAATATTAAAACTCATTGCTTCCTTTTTCTCGTTCGCAATATCTGAAATTATTATACTGCTTCGATGCCGTCGTCTTCGGTAACTTCAAGCAGAGACGCGCTCGTTACCATATCGCCGTCGTTCATCCGAATCAAGGTTACGCCCTGCGCGCTTCTGCCCGTTTGCCGGATGTTTTCAGTATCGAGACGAATTAATTTCGCCTGCTGAGTAATAATTATTACTTCCGAATTATCGTCAACGGGGAAAACGGCGACGACCTTGCCGGTCTTTTTCGTCGTCTTCATATTGATAACGCCTTTTCCGGCGCGTGACTGAAGGCGATACGTGCCGACTTTGGTTTGTTTGCCGAAACCTTGTTCGGAAATCGAAAGCATCTTCTCGGATTCATCTTTTGAAACAGCGCACGCCGTTACGACAAAATCGTCTTTTCTCAAAGATATTCCGCGAACTCCGCGAGCGACGCGACCAAGCGGACGAGCGTCGGTTTCGTCAAAGCGAATCGCCATTCCGTCATTTGTTGCGATAAAAATCTGCTTTGTTCCGTCGGTGACAAAAACGTTCAAAAGCTCGTCGCCTTCGTCAATGTTTATAGCGTTAATGCCGTTGACGCGAATGTTTTGATACTGCGACAAAGCCGATTTTTTGATAGTTCCCTTCTTTGTAACCATCGTTATAAAAACATCGTCAGTAAAATCTCGAACGGGCAGAACTTCGACGAGCTTTCTTTCAGACGACAACTGCACAAGATTAACAATCGCTTTACCACGCGCGGCTGTATCGCCTTCGGGAATTTCGTGAACTTTAATTTTAAAGACCTGACCGTCGTCGGTGAAAATCATCAGAAAATCGTGTGTTGAAGCCGTAAACAGATGCTCGACAAAATCTTCGTTTTTCGCTTTTGCGCCGAATCTGCCTTTTCCACCGCGTCCTTGTGTCGTATAAGCGGAAACCGGCGTGCGCTTAATATAACCGGCGTTTGTTACTGTAATAGCAACTTCTTCGTCGGCAATAAGATCTTCGATTTTTAGTTCGATTCCGGCATCGACAATAACGGTTCTGCGTTCGTCGCCGAAATTTTTCCTCACATCCTGAAGTTCATTGATAATCACCTGACGAAGCAGATTTTCGTTTTCGAGAATTGCTTCGAGTTCCGAGATAAATTTTAAAATAGTTTCAAGTTCGTCAATGATTTTCTGACGCTCTAAAGCAGAAAGACGGCGAAGTTGTAAATCGAGAATCGCCTGCGCCTGAATATCGGAAAATCGCAAAGCACCGACAACCTTTTCCAAATTCTTTACAAAATCGACAGTCTTTAAATCGGCGGGCGCGCCGTTCCATTTTCCAATCTCTCCGGTAGTTGCAAAATTTCCCGTCAGCCACGCTTTGGCTTCGTCAATCGAGCGCGAATTGCGAATCAAGGGAATAATATAATCGAGCGCGTCGATGGCTTTGTTCAAGCCTTCCAAAATATGCGCCCGCGCCTGTGCCTTTTTCAATTCGTAAACTGTTCGGCGGCGAATAACTTCGCGGCGAAAGGCGACAAACGCTTCGAGCATTTGTTTTAAATTCAAAACGCGCGGCTGACCGTCAACAATCGCCAGATTGATAATGCCGAATGACATTTGCAGCGGCGTCAATTTATATAATTTATTTAAAACAACTTGCGGCACAGCGTCGCGTTTAAGCTCGATGACGACGCGAATACCTTCACGGTTTGACTCGTCGCGAATTTCCGAAATACCGTCAAGCCGTTTTTCATTGACGAGTTCCGCTATTTTTTCAATAAGTTTCGCCTTGTTAAGCTGATACGGAATTTCCGTAACGACAACCGCATCACGTTCCGTATTTCCGCGTCCGACTCTGTCAATTGCCGCTTTTGCGCGCATCTGCAAAATGCCGCGTCCCGTCCGGTATGCGTTGTGAATTTCCTCGCGCCCGTAGATAAACGCTCCCGTAGGAAAATCCGGTCCCGGAATAATTTGAATCAGACGGTCAATTGTAACGTCGGGATTTTTGACAAGCTCAATAGTCGCATTGATAACTTCCGTCAAATTATGCGGCGGAATTTTCGTCGCCATACCGACGGCGATGCCTTCCGAACCGTTTACAAGTAGATTCGGAATGCGCGTTGGAAGGACGACCGGCTCGCTCAAAGATTCGTCGTAATTCGGCTGAAAATCGACGGTTTCCTTTTCGATGTCCGCCAAAACCTCATTTGTAAGGCGCTGCATACGAACCTCGGTGTAGCGCATCGCAGCGGCGTTGTCGCCGTCAATCGAACCGAAATTTCCCTGTCCTTCGACGAGCGGGTAACGCAGAGAGAAATCCTGCGCCAGCCGCACAACCGTATCGTAAACGGCGGTGTCGCCGTGCGGGTGATATTTGCCGATGCAGTCACCGACGACGCGCGCGCTCTTTTTATAAGGCTTATTATGCGTGTTGCCAAGCTCCGACATCGCCCACAATACGCGGCGATGAACCGGCTTCAAACCATCGCGCACATCCGGCAAAGCGCGCCCGATAATAACCGACATTGCGTAGTCGAGATACGACCGCCGCATTTCGTCTTCGATATTAACTTGATTGCGTTCTAAAATTGTGTCCATTAAATTTTCCTTTTGTTTGAAATTATTTTCAGTTATAATGAGTTGTCCAGAGGAGTTTGAATACAGATAAAATCTGGAATACCTGCTGCATTAAATATGTTATTATTTTACAGGTTTATTGCCTGTAAAGCAACTTGCAAAGCCTTCGCAAGCCATTCAAAAACAAACAACTTAAAGAATTATTTTCGCTTTTTTATTCTATTTCACTTTCGGAGAAAATTTATGCTGCCATCAGTCGTAAATGTTGAGAAAGACAGTCGTCGTATTCAGAGAATTGCTTTAACTTTGCCGATTCGCGTCGAGGCGCAGGTTGATAAAACCGTTTCGTGGAATGAAATCACGCGCTTAACCGACGTTTCGGCTTTCGGCGCGGGATTTAATTTGAATCGTCCCGTCAAACGCGGGCGGCTTCTTCAAATGACGATTCCCCTGCCGCGTAAATTGCGCTGTTATGATTTTACCGAGCCGCAATATCGCGTTTGGGGTTTGGTTAGAAGCTGCGTCTCGCGCGTCAATTCCGATTCTTCGCCGGAAACACATGCCATCGGCGTCGCCTTTATCGGCAGAAATCCGCCTAAAAGTTTTTTGAACGACCCGGCGAAATTATATGATATTTCCCATCGCAGCGAAGGACAATTGTGGCACATCATCGAAGCCGCCGGAGTTTCCAATGAAAGTCATTTGCCGAAGGAATTACGCAGGCATACGCGCCTGCCGCTGCCGACCAATATTGTCATCGAAGTTTTAGACGGCGACGGAAACGTGACGGCTAGCGAACCGACCGTTACGGAAAATATCAGCATCAGCGGAGCGGCGGTTTTTTCAATGTTGGATGTGGAGAAAGGCTCTTTTGTGCGCGTTAAAAGCGAGCAGTATAACGTTTCGATAATCTCGGTCGTGCGCGGCAAACATACGGGTCCCGACAATATTCCGCGCCTTCATCTGGAATTTATCGACCGCCTTTTCCCGCTCGAAGGAATCGGACTGTAAAAAGTGAAAAACTAAAAATGAAAGACGCGAGTTTTTTCAGTAATCTTTCTGTTTGAACATAAAATTTCCCTCTTCATTTTCCGTTTTCCATTTTCCGTTTTCCATTTCTCGTTTTCGTTTTTCTGCTTTTGAGTGTTTTATCGCGGGCGCGGACTAGAACTTTCAGCTCGTTCATAAACTCGGAAACGTCTTCAAACTCCAAATAAACCGAAGCAAAACGCACGTATGCGACTTTATCGAGCGCTTTGAGACGGCTCATAATAATTTTGCCAAGCTCGTTGGTCGGAACTTCTCGGTCTGACGATTCCTGCACGTGCTTTTCGACCGAGTCAACCAGCGCTTGGAGTTGGAGCGCGGAAATCGGACGTTTTTCCCCTGCACGCAGAAGTCCAGCCATAATCTTGTTGCGGTCGAAGGCTTCGCGCCTACCGTCCTTTTTTATGACCATATACGGAATTTCATCAATCCGCTCGTAAGAAGTAAAACGCCTGCCGCACTCCAAACACTCGCGCCGTCGGCGAATCGAATCGCCGTCTTTGGCTTCGCGCGAATCAACCACTTTATCTTCTAAAAACCCGCAAAATGGACAACGCATATTGATTTTGGATTCTAGATTTTGAATTTTGGATTTTCCAAATGCCCGAATTTATTGCCGCTAAAAATTATCTACTGAATGACGACAGACAACGGCTGACCGTCGTCGGTTTCGTGTTCAATCTCTTCTACCGCGTGTTCGCCGGAGAGCAAGCCTTTTAAGCGCGTCAGGCTCGCATCGCCGCGCAGAATGTAATAAAGCCCGAAAAATACTGCGGGCGCAAAATAAACAAGGTGCATCGCAATCGAAATTGCCGCCGCTTTCTCTGTGTCAACGCCGAGAAAAATTAAGCTGCCCGCCGTTGCCGCGTGAAAAGCGCCTGCCGCGCCGCCCGGCGTCGGCACAACCGAACCGAGCGCCGCCACGAACATTACAAACAGCGAATCGCCGAAGCCCACTTTAACCGGCAAATCAAACGCCAAAATTACGAACCAAGTCGGCAGCGCAATCGAGAACCACAGTAAAATAGTCCAAAAAGTTACGCCGACGATTTCGCGCCAATCGCGCAAGATTTTCAAAGAGATTGCAAGCTGCCGCAAAATGCTCGAAATTAACGCTTGAATGCGGCGCGGAATAAATTTTCGGTCGAAAAACTTTTCCGTCCAATTGATAATCGGTTCAGAGTTTCGCTGGTAATAAA
>JALYZF010000287.1 GCA_030948995.1 Acidobacteriota bacterium | reverse complement strand
TTTATAGCGGCGCTGGCTGAAAAGTCCGCGATACGAATAAACTTTGTTGTCGAAAACGATTGCCGCGGCTTCCGGCACGCCCGTTTCTTCGCCTTCCGATTCAAATTCTTTCTGATTCAAATCGCTGTAATCGAAGCTGAATTTCACACTTTCGACGGCTGAATCCAAATCTCGAAAGCCGCCGTTAAACCTAAAATCGTTACGGTGCAGCGTAATTGACCTTTCTTTCGGCGGGACTTCATTTGGGTCAATCGGAATGCCGTAGCGCGTCTGGTAGTAATTGTAGTTAAAATTGGCAAAACCTTTGCGGGCGAAATAACCGACGCCGACGCCGCCGCTCGCGTATTTTGTAAACGTGTGGTCAACTTTGCCGTAATTGCCGCCCGCCGTGTAATCGCTCGAACGCTGACCGCTGCCGTTTCCCCAAACCATAAAATTTCCGAAACTTTGTTCGACGCCGCCGCTGACTGCCGCCTGACGGCTGTTACTGCTGCCGAGCGCGGAAAAATATCCGCTCGTGCCGCGATGCAGTTCGTCTTCGTGGCGGCTGACGGCATTGACAACGCCGCCGATGGCGTTTGAGCCATAGAGAATCGTTCCCGGACCTTTAATGACTTCGATGCGGTCGAGCGATAAAACGTCAATCGGCTCGGCGTGGTTTTCCGACTGCGACGCAATCGAACCGACGCGCAAACCGTCTGTCGTAATCAAAACGCGGTCGCCGTCGAAACCTCGAATCACGGGACGCGAGCTTGCCGGAGTAGCGGAGCGTTTGTTGACGCCCGGCTCGTCTATTAAAGCATCGGCGAAACCGCCGTTGTTGCGCTCTAAAATCTTGGTCGAGCTGACCGTTTCAGTCGGCTGAATCGCTTCTAAAGTTGATTGTTCGCTGCCCGTCGGCGTAACCGTAACCTGCGCCCTGACGCCAATCAGACTCATTTGAAAATCTACGCCCGCCGTCGCGCCCGCCATCAGAACGACGTTTTTTGCCAAATCAACAAACCCTTGCTGGTGCGCCAAAATCGTGTAGCGTCCGGGCGGCAGATTGGCAAATTCGTAGTTTCCTTCCGAGTCGGCAACGACCGTGCGATTAAATTGAACGATTCGCACCGTCGCGTTACTCAACGGCGTGCCGATGTCGCCGAATGTGATTTTCCCGCTGATTTTAGCGTTTGATTGGGCGAACGTCGAAACTGCGAATATTAATAAAATAAAGGCTGATTGAAGTATGCGGTTAAAGTGTTTCATAATTTTTTATTGATGCTAATACTTCAAACTATCTACTACCAGCGTTCGTAGTTAATTGGTTTTTCCGGCGCGAGAAGAATTAAATAATCTTTCAATAAGCGGCGACTTTAGTTATATTGGATATTTCTACCGGAGTTTATTTATGCTTTCACGACATTTGTTTTTGCTCATCGTTGCAATTATGACAGTTAATACTTTCGCGCAAACCGCGCCGCCGATTGAAGCGGGCGTTTCGCAAACGCTGGCAAAATGGCGCGCGGCGAATTATTCTGACGTGCGTTATAAATTGAACATCACGCTCGAAAAAGGCGCATCGCTGATGAAAGGCGACATCGAGATTCGCGTAACGCTCACAGAAACGGGCGCGAAAAATGATTTGATTTTAGATTGGCGGACAACGCAGTTTGCGAATGATAAGGACAAGCCTTTTGCGAATGTCGTTGCAATCAACGATGCAATTGACGTTATCTCGTCAATTGTTAATGAACATTTGATTGTTCCGAAAGGTGCATTAAAAACGGGCGAGAATGTTATAAAAATCCAGTTCGCATCGCCGATAAAAACCTCTGGCGCGGCTATCACGCGCTATGTTGACAAGGAAGACGGCGCGGAATACGTCTATTCGCTGTTCGGCCCGTCAGACGCAAGCACGGCGTTTCCCGTCTTTGACCAGCCGGATTTGAAGGCGCGCTTTTCGCTTTCAATAAAAGCGCCCGAAGAATGGAAATTAGTTTCAAATACTGCGCCAAGTGAAATTAAAGACCTTCCGCTAACTCATTCGGAAGATTACAAGAAAAATTTATTCATAACTCATTTTGCAGAAACCAAACCAATCAGCACATACGTTTTCGCTTTTGCGGCAGGCGAGTTTGAGGAGTTTTACGAAAAAAGAGAAACGGAAGCTATTGGGGAAATAGCGAGAGAGAAACAGTTGAAAGGCGAAGTTAATGATAAAGGCTCAACGCCTGTATCGCTTAGAGAAATTCGCAGTAAAAACTCAAAAATCTACGTCCGCAAATCGCAAGCCGCAAAGTTAGGAAATGTGAGCTGTCGAACGCTAGGAGGTTCTTATTGTTCAAACACAGGCGTTTCAGCCAGCGATCCAGTTGACGAAGTTTTTCGGCTGAATCGTGAGGCGATTAAGTATCTCGAAAACTATTTCGATTACAAATTTCCGTTTCCGAAATACGACCTTGTTTTGATTCCCGAATTTCCGTTCGGCGGAATGGAACACGCCGGATGCACGTTTTTGAGAGAAGACCGCATTATTTTCCCGACCGAGCCGACGAAGAATGATTACATCACACGGGCGAACGTCATCTTTCACGAAGCCGCGCATCAATGGTTCGGCGACACGGTAACGATGCGCTGGTTTGACGATTTGTGGCTCAAGGAAGGCTTTGCCGAGTTTATGGCGTATAAAACGCTGGAAA
>JALYZF010000255.1 GCA_030948995.1 Acidobacteriota bacterium | reverse complement strand
GTTTTATTCTGCTCGGCAGGTTTTAAATCTGCTTTTAAATAATCTAATGCCGACTGCAATTGAATATCATTTCCTGCCAGCAGAGATTTTCTATCCAATGCGATTAAAATATTCGGCTCGATGCCTTTTCCCTCCAAAAGATTTCCTTTCGGAGTTTCAAAATTTGCCACCGGATAAAGAAAAATCGCGCCGGTCGGCAGAATTTGCGTGAGCGCCGGAAGAGCTTCGCCCGCGCTTCTCTCGCCGATGACAATTGCTCGATTATTTTCCTGCAGTGCCGCAGCGAAAATCTCAGCCGCCGAATAACTTAAATTATCGGTTAGAACAATTATTTTCCCTTTGTAATTTTTCCGGTGCGGATGAATTATCCGAATAGTTCTGCTGATTTTGTTAATTTCTGTTCCGATGACGAAATCTTTGTCCGTCAGCAATCCGCTGATGCCCATCAAAACTCCGTATGAGCCGCCCAAATTTCCGCGCAAGTCAATGATGATGGCTTTTTTATCCTTAAATTGACTTATTGCCGAACAAAATTTTTCACTCAAATCAAGAACGAAAAGATTAAATTTTATATATCCGACATCTTCGCCGATTAAAGCCGTTTCAAAGCGAAAAAATTGTTTGGGAAGACTCTGTATCAAAGTCAGCAACTGCCCGTCCAGTTTTTCTCTTTTAATATTTACTTGTTTCGGCTCATCTTTTTCATCAAGATATGTCAGATTGAGAATCGTATCTTTCTCGCCGTTGATAAACCAAGTTAAAATTTCTAAAGGAAGCAGTTTTTGCACGCTTTTGGCATAAGCGCCGTAAAGATGAATCTTCTCGACGAATTCATTTAAGGAAACATCGTTTATTTTTTCGATGACGAAGCCGGTTTTAAGTCCCGATTTTTCAGCCGGCGAATCTTTTTCGACTTTTGTAATTACAACCTGATTATTCAAAATCCGAACGTCTATGCCGATGCCGTATTTTGAATTCAAATCGTCGTCCGATTCTTCCGTTTCGTCTTCTTTTGAATCATCTGCTTCTAGAGTTTTATTTAACGGGTCTGTTTTTTTTACTTTAGCTTTAGCCTTCGCCTTTTCAATCTCGCTGGCGACTTCCGGCGAGACAATCGCAAAATGAGAACGGTTCAGGCGGTTTATCATTTCCTGAAGAAGATAATTTAGTTGCGAATCGGTTTGTAAATTCAGAACTTTCGGTTCGTATTCGCTTTTAATATTTTCCCAATTAAGACCGTTAAAGGTTTGGTCGAAATAATAATCTTTGATTGTCTGCCAGACAATATGAAAGCTGTCGAGACGCCGTTTTTGTTCGGGCGTCAATTTTTGAGCGGTTAAAATTTGCGGTTTTGCAACCGGAGCAGCAGAGGTAATTATACGGCGCGGCGTTTTTTTCGTCTGCCCGAAAGAATTTTCATAAAAGTTTGCCGGCAGAGCGAAAAGAATGAGATAAAACAGTATTTTTTTTAACATACGAAACTAAAAAATGTGCGGATGAGAGTTTATGAAAAAAACGAGAAAATTTCTTTTATTTATAATTCATCTGCGAACACTTGATAAATCCTAACTGAAACAAAAATAATTTATTTCAATTAATTAACAAAACCCGGACGCGACGTTTGTTCTTTAAGTTCCCAGACAACCGCGATTTTTTCAATCGCCAGATATGCGACCCGTTCTTCTTCATCGCGCAGATAAAGAATACCGTCTTTAACATCGGTAACCTCGCCTCTAATTGTCACGTTTGTACCGCACAAAGCGTCAATCTTTTTTCCCTTTAACTGTTTTAAAAATGCTTCCATTAATTTTCTCCTCAAAATATTTTATAAACGATTCGCCATTGCCGCGAGTCTTCCGGCAACTGCCCAGCGGCTCTCAGATTCTTTCTGTTCAACTTTTGTAATGCTTTTGTTATTGGCTGAATAAGTAAGCGCCGCCGCAATTATTGCCAAATCTTTCGTTGCCTCCGGCGTCTCTGGTTTCGCGCGTCTTTGCTGCCAGCGCGCTATAAAGCCGGTGTCGAGGTTGCCGCTTTGAAATTCTGCGTCCTCGACGATTTCACGAAAAAAAGGCAAAGTTGTTTTGATTCCGCCGACTTCGTATTCGCGTAAGGCTCGGCGTAATTTCTCTATCGCTTCAGCTCGCGTTCTGCCGACGACGGCGAATTTTGAAATCATCGGGTCGTAATAAATCGAAATCTCAGAGCCTTCGTAAATTCCGCCGTCATCGCGCACACCGCCGCCTTGCGGAACTCGCAATCTAGTTATTTTTCCCGGCGAAGGCAGAAAATTATTTTCCGGGTCTTCGGCATAAACGCGGCATTCAATCGCGTGTTTATTCCAAGAAATATCTTCTTGCATAAAGGAAAGTTTTTCTCCGTATGCAACATTGATTTGCTCGCGCACAAGGTCGATTCCGGTAACGAGTTCGGTTACCGGATGCTCGACTTGCAGGCGCGTGTTCATTTCCAGAAAGTAAAACGATTTGTCCAAATCCGAGACGAGAAACTCGACCGTTCCCGCGCCGACGTAATCAACCGCACTCGCAACTTTTATCGCGCATTCGCCCATCGCTTGCCTTAAGCGCGCATCATTAATCGGCGACGGACATTCTTCGACAACTTTCTGGTGGCGGCGCTGAATCGAGCATTCGCGCTCGCCGAGGTGAGCAAAGTTTCCGTGTTTGTCGGAAAAAATCTGAATCTCAATATGGCGCGGGCGGACGATAGCCTTTTCCAGATAAACCGCCGCGTCGCCGAAAGAAGCTAACGCTTCGCTTTGCGCCGTTTCGAGCGCATTTTTTAAATCGTGAACATTCTCGACAAATCGCATTCCCTTGCCGCCGCCGCCCGCCGATGCTTTGAGCATCACGGGAAAACCGAATCTTTCAGCCGTGGCGCGCGCGTCTTCAAAAGAGTGAAGCGGCTCGGTCGTTCCCGGAACAACCGGAACTTTCGCTTCAATCGCAATTTTTCGCGCCGAAATTTTTCCGCCCATCGCTTCCATTGCTTCCGGCGACGGACCTATAAATACAATTCCCTGTTTGCCGACTTCTCTAACAAACTCGGCGTTTTCCGACAAAAATCCGTAGCCCGGATGAATTGCTTCCGCGCCCGATTCTTTTGCCGCTTCGATAATCTTTTCCCAGCGCAAATAACTTTCATTCGATGGAGGCGCGCCGATAAAATACGCTTCATCAGCCATTCGGACGTGAAGCGCGTCGCGGTCTGCCTCCGAATAAACCGCGACGGCTTTTATTTGCATTTCACGGCAGGCGCGAATTACGCGGCAGGCGATTTCTCCGCGATTGGCTATTAGGATTTTTTTGAACATAGGTATCAAATGGAAAACGGGAAGTGGAAAATGAAGACACATTTTCCGTTTTCCATTTTTCATTTTACACTAACATAGAGTTTCCGTGATTTTTCGGGTCGTAGCGAATTGCGACTTTTGCGCCCGGCGAGTATTGCAGAACTCTTTCTTTTTGGTCATCGCTTAAGTATTCTGAAGATTCAAAATCTACGCCTTGAATATTGTAAATGTAGAAAACGATTTCTTCGCCAGCGTCGGTCGTTTCGCTGTCAATAATTCTGCCGTCGGTGATTCGTCCGTTCCGAAGCAGGATTTCACGCCGCGTCGCATCTGAATCAACCGGTTTCTTTCGCTTAAAAACATCGAAAATTCCCATTCTTAATCCATTACGAGCGGAGATTTATTATATCTGGCGCGCAGATTGTTAACCGCCGCCAAAATTGTCGGACGCTGTATAATTTTAGCTTCAATCGGACGTTTACCCGGAATATCCAGCATAATCAAACCCAATAGAATTGTTAAAATTCCCTGCCCCGGAATGCCCGGAAGTGACAGGATAATTCCTAGTATAACTAAAAATAATCCGAAAGCGTTTTTTATAATTGTCGCGCTCCAGCGCACCAGCCAAGGCTTGCCGGGCAGAAAATCCTGAACGTAATGCGAGCTGAAATAATTTTCGGGGATTTTTACCATTACAATTGCGATCGACAAAAAACTGATTGCAAATGAGAAAACAAATAACGCCGCGCCGAGCAGAATTCGTTCTAAAGTTAAAGACACCCAAAATTCAGAAAGCCACTCCATTATTTAATTGATATTGATAATTTATTTTGTTTTATTTTCCGTTATCAATTTTTCTGTTTCCGTCGCCTTAAGTTCTTTCCAAGTGTGAAACATACGATGTATAAACGTCCAAATCGAGCCGACTGCCAAAATCCAAAGAACCTGCGGCATCCGGTTTGCAAAAAATGCGTCTGACGCGGGAAAGGTCGAAAGCGCGCCGATTATCAGCAGAACGACTCGTTCGGGACGCTGCAAAAAACCGACGTTTGATTTGACGCCGATGCTTTCCGAGCGCGCCGTCGTATAGCTGACCATCACCGAGCCAATCATTCCCGCGCCCGCAAGGAAAACATTAAGGAGCGAATGTTGCGGCGTGTTGCTGGCATAAAAAATCATTATGCCGAGAAAGGCGACCATATCCGAAAGCCGGTCGAGCGAGGAATCAAGAAATCCGCCGAAGCGCGTAACTCTGCCGGAAACGCGCGCGACATTGCCGTCGAGCATGTCGAAAAGATTGGCGACGATTAAAACAATTCCCGCCCAAAAAAATTCGCCGAAACCAAAAAGGATGCCGCAGCCGACATTAATAGTGACGCCGACGACGGTTAAAACATTGGGACTGACGCCGCCATAGGCAAGCCAGCGCACCATCTCGTCGATGATTCGCATTGCTCCGCGTCCGATGCTTGCTCCAAACATAATAAAGTTCGCGCGTTCAAGGTTCAAAGTTTAAGGCTCAAAGTCAAAGACTACCTTGAACTTTGAACCTTGAACTAATCTTGCCGTTCGTGAACCGTTTTTAAT
>JALYZF010000250.1 GCA_030948995.1 Acidobacteriota bacterium | reverse complement strand
GGCGGCGGCGGAAGCCGTTGGTAGTTTTTCGCTCATTATCAAAAATAAAAAAGTGTCTTCAGCTAATAACTGAAGACACTTTTTTATTTTCCCTCTTCAAAACCGTAAACTAAAACGCCGATAGCGTCGCCCTTCTGACGCTTTCTGTATTTGTAAGGTTTCTCGCCGATTTTTGAAGTCATTACATAATCCGTATGACATTGCAGACAAGACTGCTGCGCCCGCACGGGCTTTGCCACGTAAGCCCATCGTCCGTTGTCGAATTCGTATTTGTCCGATGTTTGAAACGCCTCAAAAGCGTTTGCCGCTTCATCAATCAGATTTGCCGACGGCTTCAGATTTTCAGCCTTTACGTTTTTTGTAATCGGCATCGGCGCAAAAGTTCTGTTTGAAATATAAAATTTTGTCTTGCCGTTTTTTTCATTCGTCTGTTTTTCAATTCTGCGCCCGAACAGATACAAAGCGGCGCGCCAGCCGTCTGCCTGAAAGCTCTCGACGCTCGTTTTTTCGTCTGCATCTTTCGGAATAAAATTCGTTAGATGCGGATTGTTCGGCACGGCGGGATTTATGAATACAATGCGAGAAATGCCGAATCCGGGTTCGGTTAGAAACCGTTGTTGAATCGCCGCGTCGAATTTTTCGATTAAATCCATTGAAGGTTTTTCATTTTCCTTCGGCGCGGCAACGCCGACAGGCAGAAATTTTTTCCAGAAAACCGCGCCCGTCAGAAAAATCGCCCAAAGCAAACAACAAGCCAATTTAAGTTTTGTTAATTTTGTCATAAATGAGCGACGCGCTCTTTTTATTTTTTATTGGAACATAAAATCGCTCGAAATAAAAGATTTTCCGCGCAAACCGAAAAAGCGTGTTATTTTATTTTCACTATGAAATATTTACTTTTGGGTTTTGCTTTTACATTGATATTTGCGGGCGCGAGTTTCGCCCAGACGGAAAAACAAAAAATGAAATTCGCGGGCGAGATAAAAGAAGTATTGACATTACAAACGGCGGCGTGGAATCAAGGCGACATCGACGGTTTTATGCAGGGCTACTGGAATTCACCGCAGCTTGTGTTTGTCGGCGGGGCAAATGTTACGCGCGGCTGGCAGCCGACGCTCGAACACTATAAAAAGAAATACGATTCGCGCGCGAAAATGGGCGTTTTGACGTTTTCCGATTTAGAGGTTGAAGTTTTATCAAAAGACTCTGCCGTTGTTTTGGGAAGCTGGGCTTTGCAGGCGCAGAACAATCCGCACGGAAAGTTCACGCTCATTTTCCGCCGATTCAAAGACGGCTGGAAAATCGTTCACGACCATACTTCGTAAGAACGAATTATTATTTAACTCTCAAACGTTTTAGTTCTTCGATGGCAAGTGGATACTCAAAGAAACGCTTATTGCCGTATTCTTTGACCCAGCCGAAATGAGTCTTCGCTTCGTCAGCCTTTCCTTTCAATAACAAATCAACTCCGGCGTAAGCGTGAGCCTCCGTTTTCTTGTCGTTGTCGGTTGCAAGTTTTAACAGTTCCTCGTCGCCGAATTCCCCGTTCAGATACCGAATAATACTGTAAGTCCATTTATCGGGGTTACATTTTTTTATGGCTTCGGCTATTACCGCTTGCGCTTCGTCATTCATTCCGGCTTCGCGGTAACCGAGATTTGCCATAATCGCCAGATACGGCGAAGTTTCATCTTTCCATCCATACAATTTAAGATAATCGCGCGCATCGGCGGCGGCTTCGCGCCCGTGTCCGCCTGCATACAAATAATTCCAAGAACGCTTGGTCAAAGCCTCCGGTCCGTTCGGAACAATTTCAAGAAACTTCGTCCAGGATTCGGCTGCATCGTTGTAGCGACTGACTTTGCTGTAAGCGTCGCTGAGAAAATAGCGTGCGCTGCGATAATTCGGGTCGAGCCGCATTGCTTCCTCAAGCGGCGCGACGGCTTCCGAGAACCTTCCGAGACGCATCAGCATAAAGCCGATATTATGATGAGCGGCTGGAATGTTCGGATTCAATTGGCGAGCTTCTACATACATCGCCAGCGCATCTTCGATTCGCCCGAAAGCATTATGCAGAACATTTCCGATTTCGATATAAATCCGCGCATCTTTCGGACTCAACTGTTTCGCTAAATTGAATTCCGTCAACGCCTCGTCAGGACGGCGAAGATTACCGTAAGTGATACCTAGATTCAGATGTATAATCGCATTGTCGGGGTCGAGCCGCGCCGCCGTTTTCATCGGTTCGAGCGCGTCGCCCACTCTTCCCATATTGATATAGACCGCGCCGAGTCCGTGATAGGCGGCGGCTAAATTCTGATTGAGTTTGATTGCTTGTTTGAAAGCCTCGACAGCTTTGTCATATTGTTTGTCCGCCGCAAATTTAAGCCCTTCCTGTGAATATTGTTCGGCGGTCAAGGTTATTTGCGGCTGCGGGTTTTGCGCGGGAACGTTCAAAACCAAAGCCAAACAAAATAAAATCACGGAATAGAAAAAAGTTGTCGAACGAAACATTAGATTCACCTCGCGGAAGAAAATAGTATTTTCAAATCATCATACTGCAATTTGCCGTATTCAACTAGGTATATTTTTCAGAAAATTAATTTTAGATTATGAATAATAAATTCCCGACTGTATGATTAAGCTATCGCGCGGTTAGAATTTCAGCCGCGAATTTTTAATAAAACAATAGGAAAAATATGCAGAATAAAAGAGAAGAAGCGATCGAAAAACTGAATAATTTAATTGAAGACATTGATTTTGCGATGTTGACGACCGTTGATACGGACGGCGTTTTGCGCTCGCGTCCGATGTCCACGCAGGAAGCGGAATTTGACGGCACGCTGTGGTTTTTTACGAGCGACAAAACTCACAAAGCCGAAGAAATTGAAAAGGATAATCGAGTCAATGCGTCTTATGCAGCGCCGGACGACAATGTTTACGTTTCGGTTTCCGGCGCGGCGTCAATCAGCCGAGACCGCGCGAAAATGGAGCAGCTCTGGAATCCGATTCTCAAAGCGTGGTTTCCTGACGGGCTGGACACGCCGGGCATTTGTCTGCTCAAAGTGACGGTCGAGCAAGCCGAATACTGGGATTCGCCTTCTTCGACGATTGTGCAGATTGCCGGTTTCATCAAAGCGCTCGTAACCGGACAGCGCGCTAGCGGCGGCGAGAACGAGAAAATTAATTTGTAGAGAGAATTTTAGCCGCGAACAGACACGCGCAGAACACAAAAATAAAGAAAAATTATCCACAGATGGACACAGAGATACACGCAGATAAAAGCAAGATAAAATATGTTTGTTTTTTATCTTTCAAAAATCTGTGTTCATCTGTGTAAATCTGTGGTTTCATAACTCTTCTTTCGTGTCTTTTAGTGTTCGTTCGTGGCTAATCTATTTTTCCATTGAATATTCGGGCGCAAATCGTGGATAATATAACGAATGTTTTGATACCTCTGCCTTTTATTTTGGAGAATGAATATGAAAAAGTTTTTCTTAGCGTTTTTTATCTGCGCGGCTTTTTGCGCGTCGTTGGTTTCGGCGCAGAATTATTCGATTGAGCGTTATTTGAATATGCGCTCGGCTTCGTCGCCGACGCTTTCGACCGATGGCAAGCGGCTTGCATTTTTGACTAACATTACCGGCACGAATCAAGTTTGGATGATGGATGCGTCCGGCGGTTATCCCGAACAAATCACGGCTTATCAAGATGTCGTGAGCTTTGTAAAATGGTCGCCCGCCGGCAACGGTTTGATTTTTGGCAAAGCGCACGGCGGCGACGAAAACACGCAGTTTTTCTGGATGTCGAACAACGGCGCGGACGTTCGGGAATTAACCAGCGACCCGAAAACGCGCTTTAATTTTGGCGATTTTTCCGACGACGGACGATTGATTTATTACACATCGAACAAGCGCGACAAAAACTTTTTCGACGTTTACGCGATGGATTTGGCAACGGGCAAAGAAACGCTCGTATTCCAGCAAGACGGCAACAACGATTTCGTCGCCGCGTCAAAAGACGGAAGCAAAATAATCATCTCGCGCGACAGCACGGAACTCGGTTTGGACAACAGCCTGTATTTGATTGACGCGCGGACAGACAAAGAAACGCTGCTGACGCCGCACACGGGCGCGAGTCAGTTCGGCGATGTCAAATTTTTGCCGGACGGCGATTCGATTTTGCTGGCGACGAACAAAGACCGCGAATTTATTTCCTTGGCGCAGATTGATAATTTGCGCGCCGATGCCAAAAATGATATTCGCTTTCTCGACAAAACGGCGGATTGGGACGTTGAAGGAGTCGAAGTTTCGCCGCGCGGCGATACGCTCGCCTACACCGTCAACCGCGAAGGTTTTTCCGAGCTAAACTTGCGAAAAATAGAAACCGACGGCAAACCGCTTATTTCAAATCTCAATTTCAAAAACGAAACCGTCAAACTTCCCGCGCAAGGCATCGTCGGCGGTTTGGATTTCTCAAAAGACGGAAGCAAAATCGCATTTACATTTTCCGCCGCGCGATATAACACAGACATCTGGACTTACGATTTGCGAACCAAACAACTAACGCAAGTTACAAAAAGCTCGCGCGCCGGCATTCCGCGAGAATCATTCGTTGAACCGACGTTAATCAAATATAAAACTTTTGACGGCAAGGAAATTTCGGCTTGGTATTACAACCCAACGAATCTTAATAACGGTAATATCAAATCCGGTAACCAAGCACAACAATCGAAAGAAAAAGTTTGGCGTAATGAAGATGTTACTACTTTTACCGGCGCTAGACCTGTCATCGTAAGTGTTCACGGCGGACCCGAAGGACAAGAGCGTCCCGGATTTAATTCGCTTTACCAATATTTCCTGTCGCGCGGCTACGCGATTCTTGCAACGAACGTGCGCGGCTCGACCGGATACGGCAAAACTTTTACGCATCTCGACGACGTGCAAAAACGCGAAGATTCGGTTAAAGATTTGGCTTACGCGGTCGAATGGCTGAAAACTTCGGGCGGCGCAGACCCGAAACGGATCGCCGTGATGGGCGGCTCTTATGGCGGTTATATGACGCTCGCGGCGGTTACGCTTTACCCGGATTTATGGGCGGCGGCGGTTGATACGGTCGGCATCGCCAACTGGGAAAGTTTTTTGAAAAACACATCGGGTTATCGCCGCCGCCAGCGTGAAGTCGAATACGGCAGATTAGACAGAGATTTGGATTTTCTGCGCTCGATTTCCCCGCTCGCAAAGGTTGATAAAATCCGCGCGCCGCTCTTTGTCATTCAAGGCAAAAACGACCCGCGCGTTCCCTACACCGAAGCCGAGCAAATCGTTACGGCAATTAAAAATCGCGGCGGAACTGTCGAATACAAACTCTACGACGACGAAGGACACGGCATTGCAAAGCTAAAAAACCGGCTCGAACTCTATCCGCTCGTCGCCGATTTTCTTGATAAATATATGAAATAAGAAAATTAGCCACGAATAGCACGAATGAACACAAATTATTTTCTCACTTTAATGCGTGTTCATTTGCGTAATTCACAGCTAATTTTCTTTACAATTTCACTATGCAGCCGCTTCGATTCGATTCGTGAGCTGCGTCTAAAACTTCTTGAACTTTCAAACCGTCAGCAAAAGTTGCCGCGTTTTCTATTTCCGTTTTGCCTTCTCGAATCGCTTTGATAATTTCCGGCGCAAACGCCATAAACCCGCGCGAAAATCCCGTATCGCCGACGCCTTCAATTGCCGTTCCGAGCGAGATATTCTCAATTTGCCGCCAATTATTTTCGCCCGCTTTTGCGACAAAAACTTCGCCTTTATATTCGACTCGGAGCGCGCCTTTTGTGCCGGAAAATTCGAGCGCGTGTTGGTAATTTGGAAACTCGACCATTGAAACGGAAACATTTGCCGTCGCGTCTTCCACTAAATCATTGTCGGCAAAACGCAAAATCATATTTGCCTCGTCGTCGCTCGTAACTGCGCGCATTTCGTTTGTTTTCGCGTCTCTGCGGTGTTTGACGTGCGTTTGCAGTTGGCAGAAAATTTGCGAGATGTCCGCGCCTGTCAACCACAACAGCGAATCAATCACGTGCGAGCCGATTGCGCCGAGCGCGCCGCCGCCTTGTCGCTTGTCCGACCACCAATTCCAAGGCAAGTTTTCGTCGCCGCGATGCGGAGCGCGGAACGTATATTTTGCGTGGCGAATTTTTCCTATATCTAAAGCACGCAAAATCTCAAACGCTTTTTTTCGCCCTGATTGAAAACGCAATTCGTGGTCAATCAACGCCAGAACATTTTTTTCCTTTGCCCTTTCCGTCATCTCTCTTGCCTGCGCCACATTAAACGCCATTGGTTTTTCGCACAAAATGTGTTTGCCGAATTCCAATGCACGTAATACCATTTCGTAATGCGTGTTCGGCGGCGTTGTAATACAGACC
>JALYZF010000238.1 GCA_030948995.1 Acidobacteriota bacterium | reverse complement strand
TGATTTCCTCGCGCCGCAAAGTGATTTGCTGGACGTTGGAAACTTCCTCGCGCCGTTTGACGAGCCGGATTTCCTCGCGCAGAAACAGCCGTTTTTCCGTCACGACGACTTCTTCCAAAACCGGCACAATCATCACTTCGCCTTCGTAGCGAATGGCGGGCGCGGTTTCAACATATTGATTAATCGGAACGCGCTCGACCTCGATGTGTTCGCGGACAATCGGTTCGTTTATCGTCTGCACGTCTTCGCGCACCGTTTTGTGAACGCGCACGCCGCCCGTGTCAACGACCCGTTTGCCGATGCTGATTTCCTCAGCGATCAGCGGCACGACGATTTCGCCGTCGGCGTTCGTTCGCGCGTTCATTGATTCGAGTATTTCCCGCTCTTTTTTCATAATTTCACCCGCTCGTTATAAATTTTACGAAAACGAATACACGCTCGCCGCCGCCGGTTTTTCGCGCATCGCGTTCGTTTGTATATGTAAAGAATATCGGGAAACACGCGGCGGCGAATCCGTGTTATTACCGTCGTGCAATAGGTGTTAATACGCATAATTGAAAATTATGCGGGCGAAAGAGATGAAATTTTAGCCACAGATTTTCACGGATGGACACAGATAAAAATCATTTGATAAAGAAAAAATCAACCGAGTTTTATCTCCAATCTTATCCGTGTTTATCTGTGTAAATCTGTGGCTAAAAAATTCTTAAAATAATTTTATCTTTGAATTATCAAGCCGCATTTTGCTGATTGATGTAACAGGCGAGTTCGACGCGGTTGGCGAAATCTTTTTTGGCGAGAATGCGCGAGACGTGTGATTCGACGGTGCGAATGCTCAAGTCGCAGCGGACGGCGATTTCCTTGTTGCTCAAAAATTCGGCGACCAGCGCGGCGATGCGTACTTCGGCTTCGGATAAATCCGGCGGGTTTCCGTCGTTTGTCGTTTGATAATCTTCAGACGGTTTTCCCGTCTGTGAATTGGCGTTGAGCGCGCCGCGCGTCTGCGTTCGCTTGACGCGATTGAGAATATTTTCGATGGTCAAAATCAATTCTTCCGGCTCGAACGGTTTGGTCAGATAAGCGTCAACGCCCGCGCGAACGCCGTTCAGACGATTATTGCGACCGTCTTTCGCCGTCAGGAAAACGATTGGAATCAATTCCGTGCGCGGGTTCGAGCGCAGATTTTTAACAAGGGAAAAACCGTCGCCGCGCGGCATCATCACGTCGCTGACTATTAAATCGGGAATCGTTTCGGCGACGCGGACGAAGGCGTCTTCGCCGCTGCGAGCGGTCATCACTTCGTAGCCTTCGTGTTCCAGACAGACGGCAATCGCTTCGAGCAGCGGCGCGTTATCTTCAACCGCCAGCAGTCTTCTTTTCGGTTTATCTCTCGTCAAAGTCATATTCGTCCACCGTTTCCTTTTCGTGCAAATCTTCGTTCCAAACTGGCAGGTAAATCGTAAAACAGCTTCCGCGCCCGACTTCCGAAGCCGCCGTAACGCGCCCGTCGAGCGCGGTAATCAGACGTTTTGCCAGATATAAACCCAAGCCGACGCCGGGCGTTTCGGCACGTCCTGCCGCATCGTCGGGCGTGCCGTCGGTCGAAGCGTCCGCGTGCGGTTTCGCGCCGCGATAAAATTTTTGAAATATTTTAGGAATGTCTTCGGGCAAAATTCCGCGCCCGTCGTCGCTGACGATGACGGCGATTTCATCACGCTCCGATTTTTCGTCCATTGGAAAATCCATCCGTTCGGGCAAATCTCCGAATAATTCGCGGGCGATTTCGCGTTCCGATTCAGCTTCGCCGTTTGTTATTTTGTGATAAACGACGCGCTCGACTTTGACGCGGATATTTCCGCCTTCGGGCGTGTATTTAATCGCGTTTTCGACGATTGTGCAGAGCGCGCGGCGAATCGCTTTTTCGTCGCCGCAAACGGGCGGCAAAGATTCGTCGCTTTCAAAAGTCAAAGTCTGCCGGCGCGAATCGGCGGCGGAGCGTTCGATTTTGTCGCACGAATTCAAAACGCGGTTGATGTTCACCGCTTCGTGTTTCAAATCCACGTCGCCGTCGTCAAAGCGCGAAACGTCGAGCAGATTCAAAATCATATCAATCTGCCGGTCGCATTCGGCGGCGATAATTTCCAGATATTTGCGCCGCTCGGCTGCGGTTTTGCCGTCGTGCTGAAGAACTCTGACAAGGGTTTTTATCGTCGTCAAAGGCGTGCGGAATTCGTGAGAAACCATTTGCAGAAACTCGTCTTTGGCGCGGCTCGCGTGTTCGGCTTTGACAAGCGCGACATCCGCATCGCGCCGCGCTTCCTGTTCGCTGAAAAACAACTGCGCCAAATCTTTCTGTGCTTTTTCGCGTTCGTCTTCGGCTTCCCTGCGTTCGGCAACGTCGCGCGAAACGGTTTGCAGTTGAATGATTTCACCGCCGGGCGCGGCGACCGTTTGCCACATCGTTTCAAACCAGCAATACGCGCCTCGTTTGTCGCGCATTCGATGTTCAATGGCGATGCTGCTGATTTCGCCGCTTAAAAGACGCTCGTGCGCGGCTTCGCGGATCAGTTCGACATCTTCCGCGTGAATCAAATCGTAAATCGAAACGCCGACGAGTTCTTCCGGCGCGTAACCGAGCAAAACTTCCGACGACGGCGAAACGTAAACAAAATTCGCGTCGAGGTCGTGCAGGCAAACCAAATCGCGCATATTTTCGGCGAGCAGTTTGTAGCGATTTTCCGAAACGCGCAGGGCTTCTTCGGCTTTCCGCTGCTCTGAAACGTCGTTCGTGAAACCTTCGAGCGTCTTTATTTTTCTCGCCGAATCGTGAACGAATCGAAAGCGGTCGCGGACATATTTGATTTTTTTATCGCGGGCGACGAGGCGATACGTCGTCTGAAACTGCTCGCCGTCGAGCGATTCCTGATTCTCGCTCAAACGACGCAGTTCGCCGAAAACGCGCTCGCGGTCGTCCGCGTAAATCAAATCGTTCCAACTCGTTACGGCATTCGCGCCGACTAATTCCGCGGCGCGATAACCCGTCAAATCGAAACAACCGTCGCTGACGAATTCTTTGGTAAATTTCGCGTCCGTATTCGACTGAAAAACCGCGCCCGGCAAATTAGTAATCAGCATCCGCAAAAAACGCTCGCGCTCGCGCAGACGAAATTCAACGTCCCGCCGTTCAAGTTTTATCCGACCTTTTTTCGCCTGCGTCATTTTTCACCCTGCGGTTTTTGAAAAAAATACCCGCGCCCGCCGATTTGTTCGTCTCAGGGTAAATACTGACACAATCACCGCGTTTCTACTGTGTGCTGCCGCACATTCAATAATATAAACTTGAATTGCATTTGAAATTTAGTGACCCGGAAAAGGTTGTGAAAAATGATTTTTCGCTTTAAGAATAAAGAATATCGCGGCGCGACGGCAGTCGAAATCGTCAATCAAATGGCGTGTGAATCTCCTGACTTTGCGGCAAAAAACGTCAATACATTTCAGGAATTTCTCGAATGGTCGCTGAAAGAAATGAGCGACTGTCTGCCCCCGCGCGAACTTGCTTTGAGCGAGCGCGTCAGCGACGAAGTACAGGCACAAGGCTATCTTTCTCTGCGTCACGATTTCGGCATCGGCGAACTCATCAAATGACGATTGTTATTTTTGCAATTTCGTAAGAACTTAAAATTATGGAAATTTTCGGAATCAAATTCGTCGGCGTGAATGCCGAAAACGGACAGAAACTGCTGCTGACCGTCTTGGCAATCCTCGCGATTTTGTTTGTCGGCTATCTGCTGCGAAAACTGGCGGGTTTGATTTTAAGCGGCGAAAAATCTGAACGGGCGAAATTCTGGACCCGGCAGGGCATCAGTTTATTTACCGCAATCATCCTGATTTTAACGCTGATTTCCATCTGGTTTAACGACCCGACACGGCTTGCCACTGGTCTTGGATTGCTATCTGCCGGACTCGCCTTCGCGCTGCAAAAAGTCGTCTCGTCAATCGCCGGATATTTCGTCATTCTGCGCGGCAGAAACTTTACCATCGGCGACCGCATCTCGATGGGCGGCGTGCGCGGCGATGTCATCGGTCTCGGTTTTATCCAGACGACGATTATGGAAATGGGACAACCGCCGTCGGTGCAGTCGGCTGATCCGGCGATGTGGGTCAAGAGCCGGCAGTTTACCGGGCGCATCGTGACTGTTGCCAATAACAAAATTTTTGATGAGCCGGTTTTCAATTACACCAGAGATTTCCCGTTCATCTGGGAAGAAATCACCATTCCGGTAACTTACCAAGACAAACGCGAAAAAGCCGAAGCAATTATGCTCGCCGCGACTAAAACTCACATAATGAAAATCAGTGAATTGAGTTATGAGGCGGTCAAGAAACTCGAAAATGAATATTACGTCAATATCAACGATTTCGAGCCGCGCGTTTTTTACCGTATTACCGACAACTGGCTGGAATTGACCGTTCGCTTCATCGTCAGCGAACACAAAGTCCGCGATGTCAAAGACGCGATCAGCCGCGAGATGCTTAAAGGCTTTGATGCCGAAGGCATCGGCATCGCCTCGGCGACTTACGATATTGTCGGTTTCCCGCCGCTTCGGATTGAAGACTCGCGCCAACGAAACGACAAAAGCGTCGGCGAACTCGCCGAATAATAAATCTAAAAGCTGCGCGGTCAGCGCGGAAATACGCGCCAAGTAAGTATGTTTTTGAAACCTTACCTGGCGCGTATTGTTGTAAAAGCCCGCTGTCCGTCGCTTAACTTTTAGATTTTATTCTCCCGACTTTCCCCCGCCTTTTTTGGCTTGCTGCGGCGTGAGCGGCGCGGTTTTGCCCGTTGTTTTTCCCGCTTTCAAATCGGCGAGCGCGACCGAGAATTTTTCGTCGCCGTTGACTTTGCCGAGCATCGCTTCGAGCGTTTTGTCGTCGAGTTTTGAAACGTCAACCTGATAGCTTTCGAGTTTCGCCCGCAGCTTTTCGATTGTGTTCGTTTTGCGCTCGTAAACGTCCGGGTAAATGGTCAGCACGCCATTTTCGACGACCATCGAATCGTAATTAATATCAACCGGAACGTCACCGTTCAGATTTATTACGCGGCGGTCGGTATTTTTCCGCGCCGCTTCGATTTCCTGTTTGGTAATCGGCAGATTTCTCGCTTCGCTAATCATTTTCGTAATCTCGAACATATCGTCGCGCAGAACGCGGACGCAGCCGTGCGAAACTAGGTTGCCGATGTCCGAAGGACTGTCAGCTTCGTGCAGCAAGTATGCGTCGCCGAGCGGGATTTTGATTTTGCCGAGCGGATTGAGCGGGTCGTCCGCCGCAATCTTTTCGTATGGCTCGACTTTTGATGACTTTCGCACCCATTCGCTGTCGGGCGGAATCCAGTTTGGGTTCAAAATTATTTTATCGGCAGAGCGCATCCCGATTGGAATCGGAAAATTTTTGCGCCCGACGCCGACGTAATACGATTTGATTTCCTTGCCGTCCTGCCAGAAAGTCATTGTAAAAGCCGGGACATTGACGGTAATTTTCACGTTGCCGTCGCCCGCTTTGAGCGTCGCGCGTTCGATTTTGCCGTTGGTCAACTTGTCCGACCGCGCCGATTCTTCCGTGTCGCTGTTTTGATTCGCGGCGTTCGAGTTTGAATTAGCCGCGTTGTTCGTGTTCGTATTTGCCTGTGCCTGCTGATTATCTGCGGCGTTTTCCGTCGCGCCGCGCTTCGCCATCAGAAGATGTTCGGTTTCCTTCAAATCGCCGTTTTTGTATTTAACCTGCGCCCAGACTTCGCCGTTAAAATCTTCGGGGATTTTCAAATCGGCGACGTATTCGTTTGCATTTCCGGCAGGCGCGGTCAGCGTCTTTAATTTCAAAGCGCGGTCAACCGCCGTTACCGGCTGATAATAAACCGCGACTTCCGACGCGTCCGCCGCACGAATGGTCAGTTTGAAATTGTCGCCCGTGATAATTTTATAGCCTTCGTCGCCCGCCTCGACCGGCGCGGCTTCTATCGACGGCTGACCAGCGATTTCCGCCGAGCTGTTGGTAGCGGCTGAATTTGTATTGGCGACATTAGTCGTAATCGTCGTTGAATTCGGCGGCTGGCACGCGGCGGCAAACAGCACGAGCGGCAGTAGCGCGAGCCAGATGTAATTTTTTATTTTCATAATTTTATGTCGTTAATTTTGAATTTCTAAACTCGATTTTATCGAGCGCGGCGGGCGAAAACATCGGTAACAATACTCAAAACGATGAGTGTAATTACGCAGAATAATTTTGAAGAAAATTTATGTGATGTTTGGAAATCGATTTTTGCGGTTTAAGGATAATACCTGTTTGAATTGAGTAAAAACACCGATGCGGCGGCAGGCAAAGTTTCGTATAGTTTAATTATCCGGCAACCGAAGTCGAAAGATGACTGCGGTTTCATTGCCGGTTTTAGTTGAGGCGCGCCTGCACACCTTGTCTCCACCTTCCTAAAATGAGACTTTACTGGCGCGAGAAAAAAGTCCGGGTGAGAAATCGCCCGGACTTTTTCCGCGTGTAGATTTAATTTTTTATAGTTTAGAACAACGTCAGATTATTTATTCGCCAAAAGTGACGATTGTTTTGTTTTAAATATTGCCTTGAGATTTATTTACTCGGTTTTTATCCACGATGGCGATTAGGATTAAGATAAATGAAAGGAGTCTGACTAAATAAAAAATCGGCTCATCCTCGGTCGAGCTGTGAATCAACCCGAGCAAAGTTCTGTTCAGACCTTCTAAACCGAAAGCCACCGCGAAAAAAAGAAAGAAGTGGTCTTTGGTTTTTGTCCAAAAGCGCAGGAAAAAAACTCCAATCGTCAAAGTAGCCATCGCTATCGCGCCTAATAATAATTGATTCATAACCTTGTCCTCATTCGGAATCCCAAATCAGCCCGTATAAAAACACAATTGTCGAAATTAACGCCAGCACCAGACGCCACGAAGTTAAGTCGATATAGGGCAGCAGCAGTTTATCGATAACAAGAAGAATGTTGTTCAGCGTCAACCCCGCAAAGCACAGACCGCCCCAGAGCAGCAGCTTATAATTGCTGGCGCGGTAGGCTCTCAGAAGCAGCCATGAACAAAGCAGCGCGGTTAAGGCGCAGAGCAAATAAATAAATCCGACCATATTCACTTATCCGTCCTTTTTCTTAATTTGAAGGCATCGGCAAACTGTTGAATCTTTCTTTCCGGTTTTGTGTGAATTAAGTTTGTAACAGGCACTAGATATTTCGAGTAAATTTCAGCCACGCGGTCAACCATCTCCGCCAGTTTCGGCGAGGCGGGCTTGTAACGGTAGCTGAGCGGTTCACTTTCGCCGGATTCTAAAAAACCCATCGAATAAAGGTGCGCCAATACATCTTCGGTTTGCCGGTGGCTGGCGTAGAGTCTCTGCGCTAAGGCTTCGATATTCCAAACGGTTTCCGAATGCCTGCTCAGGAGCAGTAATCCTTCCAGCTCCGCTACGGAATCGATTTTTTCGACGATGAATTGCCGCACGTCATCGGGTATCAAGTCATCTGTCATGATTTGCCAAGTTTAGGATGTTTTCCGCAAAAGGTCACTTTACATTTCAAGATTTTAATAACGGTGATAATCCTGAAAAAGAAAACGAGCGTCTCCTTATCTTTTTGATTTTCGTCGCAAATGATTAAAACACCATATACAGCTTTAATTTGTAGTTTAAAGTTTGCCGAAAAGCGGCAGAAACACGGTGAACTTTGCGCCTTTCCCGTTTTTAACCGGACTTTCGGCGACAATCTCGCCGCCGTTTTGCCCGACTAAATTGTGAACTAAATATAATCCCAAACCGACACCGGCGGTTTCGTTGACGGTGCTGCATTCCGAATTTTCCGCGAGCGCGTCGCCGCCAGTCGCCGCCGTTTCACCCGGCGCGGCAAGCGGTCGCCCGCGATAGAATTTTTCAAAAATTTTGGGCAAATCTTCAGCCGCGATACCGCAGCCGTTGTCGGCGACCTCGATTAGAATGCGGTCGTCTTTTTGGTTTGCCGCGATTGAAATTTCGCCGTTTTCGGTGGTGTATTTCATCGCGTTTTCGACGAGGCTCGACACGATTTGACGAAGCGCGGCGGCATCGGCAAAGGCAAATGGTAAATCTTCGGCGGGCGGTTTGAATTTCAATTTGAGTCGGCGAGAAATCGCCGCGCGTCCCTGCGCTTCGACGGTTTCGAGCAGCAGTTTGACGACATCAACCGGCGCGGGCGAGATGCGATACGCGCCCGATTCGATGCGCGATAAATCGAGCAGATTCTGGACGAAATCAATCTGCCGGTCGCATTCATCAGAGATGGTTTCGAGATATTCGCGGCGCTCATCGGCGGAAATTTTATCGCTTTTCAAAACGCGCGTCAGAGTTTTAATCGTCGTCAGAGGCGTTCTGAGTTCGTGCGAAACGCTTGAAACGAATTCGGACTTTAAGCGATTGAGTTCTTTTGATTGTTCTTCGCGCACGGCGATTTTATCAGCCATTCGGTTAAATGTTTCTCCCAGTTCGCGGATTGTGCCGCCGCCCGCAATTTCTGCCCGCGCCGTCAAATCGCCCGTACCGAACAGTCGCGCCGCGCCGGTCAAATGCTGAAGCGGTTTAACCAGGTCTCGCGCAAAAGCGAACGCCGCCGCAATCGCCAGCGACGCGATCAGCAAGCCGAAAAACGCCTGCCGCGCAAATTGCCGCCGCGCCGGTTCGTAAAGTTTCGCGCTCGGCACGCCGACGGCAACTGTGTAATTTCCAGTATTCACCCGCGCCAGACCGTAAACGCGCCGGATGCGGTCATATGGACTTTCGATTTCGATTGTGCCTTCGCGCTTTTCATTTAACGCCGAAAAAAGCGGCGTTTCGATTACGTCAAGCGAAGTTTGTTCGGGCAAATCGCGGTTGCGGTAAAGCAGACGATTGTTTTTGTCAAAAACGGCGATGATGTTTTCTTCGGGCAGTTTGAGATTTTCAAAAACGTCGTTTGCGCTTGCCACGTCAATCCGCGCGACGACAAAATTTCCGTTGCCGACCGGCTGCGCGAGCGAGAAAAAATGCAGTTTTTTATCCGCCGATTGTTCAGCCGAAACGACAAACGAATTTTCGCGCTCGGCTTCGTTTTTGATAATTTTGACCGAATCGGTCGGCAAATTCGGCGGCTTGCTCGACTGCGCCAAAATCAGATTTCCGTCGCGGTTGACGATTTGCAAATCAAGCCATTGCGGGCGCGTTTTGACGATAGAATCGAGATAATCTTTCAGCGTGAAATTGTTTCCGCCATTATCTGAAGCGGCGGCAAGCAAAGAGACGGTCGTGAGCGTTTCCCGCTGTGCCAGAAGCTGCTGCTCGAAAGCCTTTGCCGCCAGCTGCGCCTGCTGTTCGAGGGATTCGTCAAGCTGCGCGCGGCTCGCCTGCCAAAAGCTCCAGAGGTTGAAAAATCCAGCCAGAACGAGCGGCACGACCAGACCGAGCGTGAGCAGCAGCAGCCGGGCGCGAACGGTAAGCGTTTGAAATCTCATTAAAATTCAGCATCCGCCAAAACCTTTTATACTTCAAGTAACAGCCGATTATTTTCTTATATCGAAAACGGATTCGCACTCGTTTTACAACTTCTGCATCGTCACCGTGACAGTCGGCTTTTCTCCCGCCGTCCGCGAGTAAGCGACCCAGTAACCGGCTTCCGGGTAACGGACGAGATTGTAAATCGAGCCGTTCGGCTTTGCTGTTTCTACCGCGTCCATGCCGAAAACGTCTCTATATGACGGCGTATTTTTGTTTTTGTCGGTGTAAGTTATCGAAACAATCTGCACTTTTTTGTCGGAATCGAGCCGGATTTGCACTAATTCATCGTCCTCGTCGTAGAAAAATCCGTCCTTGTCATCAATTTTCGCTTTGCCGAGTTTGTCGCGCACTTCTTCGGCGGTCGTCCCGATTTTTATTTCTTTGTAATTCGTCAAAACAGGTGTTAAAACCGGCACGGTTTTCGTTTCGGTCATTTTTTGCCCGCTCTGCGCCGTCGTCATAGTTTCGTTCGTCGTCTGCGCGTTTCCGATTGCCGCGAAAACCCAAAACACTAACGCCAGCACCGCGACTTGCGTCATCAATCCTTTCACTAATTCGTAATTTCTAATTTTATTCAACATTTTTGTACCTCCAAGTGATTATCTTTTTTTTCAATCATTATTATCGGCGATTTCGGGCAAGAAAAAACCACGAAAAACACCTAAATCATCTAGGTGTTTTCACTCAATTTACATTGCGGAAATATTTAGGATTCGGTCTGATTTGAAAGAAGCAGGCGGGCGATTTCGACGCGGTTCGAGAAATTCTTTTTGGCTAAAATGCGGCTGACGTGATTTTCCACGGTGCGGACGCTTAAATTTAATTCGGCGGCGATTTCCTTGTTGCTCAATCCGCGAGCGATTGTTTCGGCGATGCGGTGTTCGGCTTCGGTTAAATCTTCGTCGCGGACGAAAACGGTTTCCTGTTTTTGGTCGCCGACGAGCCGCGCAATCGTCGAATGCGTCCGCTCAACGCGCTGCAAAATTCCGCGAATCACGGCGACCAGTTCGTCCGGCTCGAACGGTTTCGTCAGATAAACGTCCACGCCCGCTCTGAAACCTTCCACGCGGTCTTCCGTTTCGTCTTTGGCAGTCAAAAAAATTATCGGAATCAGAGCGAAATTCGCCGCCGAGCGCAAACGGCGGGCAAGCTCAAAACCGTCCATTCCCGGCATCCGCACGTCCGAGACGATTAAATCCGGCTGGCTCTGAGCGACGCTGATTAAGGCATCACGCCCGTTCCGCGCCGTCGTTACTTCAAAATTTTCATCGCGCAAAACGGCGGCAACCGCCCGCAAAAGATTCGGCTCGTCATCAACGACTAATAAACGCTTGGACATATTTTTTAATCAAAAATTCAATTTAACTGCGAATTTTATTTTACCCGCAAACTCGCGCATCGAAAAATCAATTCTGCGGCGCCGGCTGATTTTTGTCAGCGACAGGCGGCGGATTTTCCTGAACCGCGAAGGCAAGACGAATCGTATCGAACGCCGGAGAAACGTCGCTTGCCGAATTGATTTTGGCGGGCGCGATTTGCCATCTCGATTCGAGATAACCGGCGATTGCCCGCGTTCTGGCGGCGGCAACTTGAGCCGTTTCGCCGCGTCTGAGCGGAGAGGCGGCGACGAGAAGCGTCAAATTCGGATTTTCGCGCAGCATTCGCCCGGCGAAATCGAGCTGCATCATTCCCAAAACCGGCAGCGCGGATTGATTGCGGCTGAAATTAATTTCGCCGATGTCCGCGCCGACGCGCTCCAGATTTATCGTTGCTTGGTCGTAATCGAGACTCTGGCGCACCCGTTCGAGTAACGAATTTTGCGTTTCGGGCGACAATTTATCATCGCTCAAATAAACTATTTTTATCTCCAGCGGCGTCTGTAAACCGGTCACGATTTGTTTTCGCAAAATCTGTGCCGGCGGCGGCAATTTAAAGTCGCTCAACGCAATCTCGACGCGCTCCAGCAAATTTTCCTGCAATTCGGCGACCGTTTGCGGCGCGGCGAGAGCGGCGGGTTTTTCCTCGCGCGATTGGCGCAGCGCATCAAGAACCGAAACGGTCGGGATTTCGGTCAGGAGCAAAACAATTGAATCAACCGGACGGTTGAGACGTTCGGCGAGCAGTTGAGCGCATTCCTTTTTTTCACTGAGCGTGTAGGGTTGGTCGTCAAAAACGCGCAGGTTGATGTTTATCTTGCCGTCTTTTTCCGCAACCGCGAGATGGTCAACGCTCGAACGCGATATTCCGTCGGTGTTTTTCTGAAATTTTTCCTGCCAAACGTCCGTGACGATTTGCCGCAGTTGGCTTTCGCGCCGTTTCTGCGAAATTTCATTTTGCAATTGACTGAACGCGCTGCCGAGCGGGTATAAAATCAGCGCGAGCGGCAGCAGAATCATCAGAAAACGCAGCCGTAAACTGTGAATTTGGCGCGCCTGTTCGAGTCCGGGGAAACGCCGCATTGAATTGATGACGAAACGGCTTTCCGCGTCGGTTTGCTCCCACGCTTCGACTTGTTGACGGACAAACGGCGTATCAATCCGCAGCGCGACGAAAACGAGCATCGCGGTCAAGGTGATAGCGACGAGGTTAGTTAAAAAGAGCAGCGCGCCGCCCGAAGCGACGCGCCATCCGGTTGCCGTGTCAAAAACAAGCATCAAGCCGATGCCGTAGCCGACGACGCACAGCGGCGGCATCAAAGCGACGGCAATCGCCACACCGGGAATTGAAGTAACAACACCTTTGACTTCGCGGCAAATCGCCACCGAACCGACCGCGCCGGAAAATAAAGCAATCAATAAATCCAAAAAATTCGGCTGCGTCCGCGCCGCGATTTCCGCCGTCATTTCCCGAAACGGCAGCAGCACGACGAGCAGAACCGCAAACGCAATCGCCGCCGCGCAGCTTAAAAAAAGATTAAACGCCGCCCGCAATCCCAACACCAAATCGCCCGACGCAAGCGCCAAACCCGATGAGAGAATCGGATTCATCAGCGGCGAAATCAGCATCGCGCCGATTATCACCGCCGGAGAATTTAAGACAAGTCCGAGCGTGGCAATTCCGGCAGAAAAAAAGATTTGCAGCCAATAAACCAAATCAAAAAGCGTTGCCGCTCTGGATAAATCGAGAAATAGCGCGGCTTTGCGCTTCGACCGCACGCCGAGGGCGCGGGCAAAAAACGTCGAGATTTTCCTGCGTATTCCTCGCGCCGGAGTCCGCGGTTTTTCCGTTTCAGGCATAAATTTTTTCTTTCTAAAAACAATTTATAATACGCCGATTCACCCGTCTTGAGTAAAAACACTCAGACGTTTTAGGTATTCACACTGATTTTAACGACAGGCGCAAAGGTTATTCTCGAATTAGTAGAGTTTGACATAAAAACGCGCCGTGTCCGGTATCTCCTCGCCGGACGCGGCGCGAAAACAGATTTCAAGGGAGAATTTATATGAAAGTATTCAGACAATTAACGACGACGACGCTTGTTTTCGCGCTCGCATTTTTAGGATTCGGATTCGGGCTGACAACCAACGCCGACGCGCAGAGACGGCGAAGAACGACAACCAGACGCACGACCCGCGTGAGAGATAATCAAATCGAACAAATTATCCGCAGTGTCGAGCGGCGCAGCAACGTGTTTCGCCGCAGCTTCGATGCCGCGCTCGACAATAGCCGGCTCGACGGAACTTATACCGAAGACAATGTGAACGAATTTGTCAAAAATTTTGAAGAAGCGACGAACAATTTGCGCTCGCGTTTTGACGGCAGGACGGCGGCATCCGGCGACGTGGACAACGTGCTGAATCGCGCCGCTTTGATTGACCAGTTTATGCGGACGAATCTGCGCCAACGCCGCGTGCAGGGCGATTGGACTTTGCTGAGAGGCGATTTGAGCCGTCTGGCGACCGCCTACAACGTCGCGTTTAATTTGAACGGACGCATTTTACCGCCGTCAGTCGTGGCGACGCAAAAGTCGTATCGCGTCAACGATTCGCAGGTCGAAACGCTTCTGCGCCGTATCGAAACGCGCAGCGACACATATCGCCGGAGTTTGAACAGCGCGCTCGACCGCAGCCGTTTTAACAACACGAACCGCGAAGACAATATCAACGAATTCGTCAAGGATTTTGTAAATTCAACCGACCAACTGCGAAGAAATTTCGACGGTCGCACGTCGGTTGACGCGGACGTTTCAAATCTTCTGGTTCGCGCTGCCAGAATTGACGATTTTATGCGTAGAAATCTGCGGCGCGAATACACGGTACAGCGCGATTGGAGAAGTTTGCGGACGGATTTAAACACGCTTTCAAATTATTACAGTCTCGCGTTTAATCTCGACAATCGGCGTAATATGCCCGCGTATTCGACAATCGGCAACGGCGTGATGACCAACGCCGACGCGCGTTTTACCGGAACATATCGTTTGAATACCAGTCAGAGCAGCAATGCGCGAACGGTTGCCGACAACGCGACGCGATATGTCAGAACGAATAACCGGACGGAGATTTCCAACCGTTTGTTCAACCGTCTGGAAGCGCCGGAAATAATCGCCATCCAGCGTCAGGGAACGCGCGTAATGCTCGCTTCGTCGCGCTCGCCGCAGGTTACGCTTGATGTTGACGGGCAGATGCACGTCGAAAGCTATCCGAACGGACGCGCTTCAAACGTTCGCGCTTCGTTTAGCGGCGATACTTTGACCGTCGTTTCAAACGGCGACCGAACCAACGATTTTACGGTGATGTTCACGTCGCTCGACAACGGGCGCAGAATGCTCGTTACGCGCAGCGTCTATGCCGAGCAGTTAAATACGCCGGTCGAAGTCAAAAGCTATTACGACCGCACCGAAGATACGGCGCAGTTCGATGCTTATGCCAACAACGGCAATTACAATAACAATGGCAATTACAACAATGGCAATTATTCGGGAACAAACACGAATGTTAACGGTAATTTTTTAGTGCCGAATAATACTATTCTGACCGCCGTGCTGAACTCGAATATCTCGACGAAAACGGCAGCGGCGGGTGACCGTTTTACGATGACCGTTCGCAGTCCGTCGCAGTATGCGGGCGCGATTATCGAAGGCTACATTTCAAACCCGGAGCGTTCGGGACGAGTAGCGGGGCGTTCGGGTCTGACGCTCAATTACGAAACGATTCGGATGTCGGACAACCAGACTTACCGCTTTGCCGGATTGACCGAAAGCGCGGTGACGGCAAACGGCAGCCGCGTTGAAATCGGCACGGAAGGCGGCGTTCGGGCGAACGACAGCCAGACGAAAACTACCGTCGAGCGCACGGCAATCGGCGCGGGCATCGGCGCGATTTTCGGCGCGATTTTCGGCGGCGGACAGGGCGCGGCAATCGGCGCGGGCGTCGGCGCGGGCGCGGGCATCGGCTCGGTCTATGTTCAGGGACGCGACGATTTGGAATTAATGAGCGGTTCGGAAGTTACAATCCGCGCCGGCGCGCCGCGTTCATAAAAAATACACGGCGAAATTTAACAGCCGCTTCGCAATTTTTAGATTATCAATTGCGAAGCGGCTATTTTTTTAAGGTAAAATCGGCGTATGAAAACTGAGAACGATGTGGAAAAAGAACCGGAAAAAAAAGCGGAAAAGCCGGTTGAGCGAGAATTGATTGACGACGAACGCCGCAGTTTATTGACGCGGCTCGAAGATTGGCTCGAAACGCCGCTTCTTATTTTGGGTTTCGTCTGGCTGGCGCTTTTAATTTACGAATTTATCTGGCACTTGTCGCCCGCGCTCCAAATACTCGGCACGGTTATCTGGATAATTTTTATCGTTGATTTCGCGCTCAAATTCGCGCTTGCACCGGACAAAACCGATTATCTGAAAGCCAACTGGCTGACCGCGCTTTCGCTACTCGTTCCCGCCTTGCGAGTGTTTCGCATCTTCCGCGTCTTTCGAGTTTTGCGTGCGGCGCGTGCGGTGCGCGGCGTGCGACTGTTCAGAGTTTTGACTTCCCTTAATCGCGGAATGAAATCTTTGGGCGCAAGTTTCGGGCGGCGCGGTTTCGGCTACGTCGTCGCGCTGTCGGTGATTGTCTGTTTCGCGGGCGCGGCGGGAATGCTCGCGTTTGAAAACGAAGTTCCCGAAGGCATTCACAGTTACGGCGAAGCGTTGTGGTGGACGGCGATGCTTTTAACGTCAATCGGTTCTGATTATTTCCCGAAAACCGTCGAAGGGCGCGTGTTGTGTTTTATTCTCGCGCTTTACGGTTTCGCGGTTTTCGGTTATGTAACGGCAACCTTAGCGACGTTTTTCGTCGGGCGCGACGCGGAAAACAAAGACTCGGAAATCGTCGGCGCGGAAGATATTAAAGCTCTGCAAATGGAAATCGCCGCATTGCGCGGAGAAATTAAAAACCTGTCCGGGCAATTTACAGCGCGAGAGTTATAATAAAGCCGCTTTAAACAGAAAAAATCGAAAAACGTTTTCTTAAAAAGGCGGCGAATTTTATGAATAAAATTAAAAAGCTGTGGCTCGATTTGAATTCAAGTCTCTGGTTTTTGCCCGGTTTGATTGTTTTGGGCAGCATCGTTCTCGCGCTTGTTCTGGTCGAATTCGATAAGCAAATCGGCGGCAACTGGATTAACGGTTATCCGCGCCTGTTCGGAGTCGAGCCTTCGGGTTCGCGCGATATGCTTTCAACCGTTGCCGGTTCGATGATTACAATTGCCGGAATCGTGTTTTCAATCGTCATCGTCGCGCTTTCGCTCACCTCGTCGCAATACACGCCGCGCATTCTGCGGAATTTTATGCGCGACCAGATAAATCAGACGGTTCTCGGCGTGTTCGTCGGAATTTTTACCTACTGCATCGTGGTATTAAGGACGATTCGCGGCGGCAGCGACGACAATGTTTTCGTTCCGTCAATCGCCGTTATCGTCGGCGTTTTGCTCGCGCTCATCGGCATCGGGTTTTTGATTTATTTTATTCATCACATCGCCGTAACTATTCAGGCTTCGACAATCATCGCGGCAGTTGCCGACGAAACCGTCGAAGTCGTGGACGAACTTTTTCCTCATCGGTTGGGCGAAAACGCGCCTGCCGAAGAAATCGAACGGCTCGAAAAATTTGCGTCCGAAGCCAATTGGCAAACGGTTCGTTCAACCGAAACAGGCTATATTCAAAATATCGATGTTGTAGGCTTACTCGATTTGACGAAAAAAAATGAAATTGTTTTGCGAATGGAACACGGCATCGGTGAATTTGTCATCGCCGGCGCGCCGCTCGCGTCCATCACGCACATCAAAGTAACGAACTGTGTCGGGTTTTCCATTGACAGGGCAATGACAAATAAAATCAATCGAATTTACGCGATAGATAATTTTCGCACCATTGACCAGGACGTGGCGTTCGGCATCCGGCAAATCGTGGACATCGTGATGAAAGCGCTTTCGCCCGGCATCAACGACACGACGACCGCTGTCATCTCGATTGATTATCTGACGGCAATCGTTTCCCATCTCGCCGCGCATCCGTTTCCGGCGCATTTTCGATTCAGCGAAAATCACCTGCGCGTCGTCGCCAAAAGTCCTTCGTTTGAAGATTTGATTGATTTGGCTTTTAATCAAACGCGCCAGAACGCGACGAATAACGTGGCGATTATTCTGCGGTGTCTGCACGCGCTCGAACAAATCGCGCTGCGCGTGCGCGACGGCTGCGATTTGCACAGCAAACAGTTAAATCTGCCCGAAGAAAAACGCCGCGAACGGCTCGCAATAATTTCGCGCCACATGCAAATGACGGCGGACGCGGCGCGTGAAAACGTCAAATCAAAAGACGATTGGGCGCAAATCGCGGAACACATCGAAAAAGTTACAGTTAAACTCGGCTGGGAAAAACAGATTTCCGTCAAACCGAAATCCGTTTCCGCCGTCTCAAAAACCGATTAAATTTATGTTTATTTTTCTACTGCAAAATGAACCGGCGGATTCCGGCTTTAAGGTGAACGTAATTTGGAGTTCGCTTTACGGAATGTTCAATTCGGTTCTCGCGCGGCTGCCGTATATCGCCGCCGGTATCGTCGTTTTCCTCGTTTTTCTGGTCATCGCCCGCATCCTCGCTCGCGTCGTTCACGCGGCGGGCGAGAACACGCGGCTCGACGTAACGCTTGCCGATTTGCTCGGACGGCTGGCTTCGTTTGTAATTACGATTCTCGGCGTTTTGGTCGCGGCGGTCGTGATTTTTCCGGCGTTCAAACCGGGCGATTTGGTCGCGGGCTTAGGCATCACCTCGGTCGCCGTCGGTTTCGCTTTCAAGGACGTTTTGCAAAACTTTTTCGCGGGAATTTTAATTTTGTGGCGCAAACCGTTTGTCGTCGGCGACCAAATCAAATTCAAAGAATTTGAAGGCGCGATAGAAGAAATCAACGTCCGCTCGACGCGCATTAAAACTTATGACGGCGAACGCGCAGTCGTTCCGAACGGCGATATTTACTCGACCGCCGTGCTGGTTAAAACCGCTTACGACAAACGGCGCGTCAAATTCGTCGTCGGCATCGGCTACTTAGACGACATCGAAACGGGACGCGGCACAATCAAAAAAGTTTTGGAACAAACCGAAGGCGTCTTAAACGACCCCGGACCGTGGATTTACGTTACGGAACTTGCCGCCTCGTCGGTCAATTTCACGGTTTATTTCTGGGTCGAATCGCAGCAGGCGAACGTCTTAAAAGTCAGCGATAAAGTTGCGACCGGAATAAAATACGCGCTCGACGAAGCGGGAATTGATATGCCGTATCCGCATTCGGTCGTGCTGTTTCACGACGCGACCGGCACGCGCGGCGGCGACATCGAACAGGCAAAATATCTAACGGCAGGGCAAAGGCAAGGCGCGGAAAATGACGGCGGCAATTTTCAGAAGTGATGGGAAATTATGCGAGCGGCGAACTGATAAGTTTTTAACGCTTGAGAAAATGTGGTGCGAAACTGCCGCCACGCAAGTTTAAATTTAACGGACACCCCGAATAACAAAGTCGCTGTTTCGCCCTCATGTCCATCGAATTGTTGGGCGGCGAAAAAGCGACATTCAAACCGCCTGAGCATTGCTTTTCCATAAAGCATAACCCCAGCAGACAGCATAAATCCTATATATCAAGTATGGAATCAGTGACCACGCCGCGACAATATCAAGCTGAAGCAAGAAAATAAACAGCGTAACATCCAAGACCGGAAACAAACTGCCGATGATAAAACTAAGGCGTAGATTCCGGGCGCGGAAAATGACGTAATTAGTCAGAGCGTTGACAACCGTCATAAACAAAATAAGCGCAAGAGTTGTGTATTTGAGCAACGAATCATTGTCGAGTATAAGTAGGCGGTAGATAATAAAACAGAAAATCAGATAATAAACAACGCCTATGATAGTCCACACCCAAAGCGGAGCGGAATATGGCGGGAACTTCAACTGTGCGAAAAACGACTTCACGTTCTTTCCCGCACACACACCTTCTAATGCTGCCGCCGCGACACAAACTCCGATTGCTACTAATATGGCGTAAGCAGTAGACAATTTTCTACTCCTAATTTTTGTATTCAATCACCGTTGATTTTGCGAAAAAGCGTCGCACCCGGTTGCTCCTCAGAAATACGAATATCGCAATAGCAACGGGGACGCCGATAATCGCCGCCGGTTGTGTTCCCAGAACTACATTGAGAATATCACCCGTTAGATTGACGGTAAGAAGTAATATAGCTAGCCAATATCCCCATCGTGTGCCACGCCACAGCCCTGCTGCCGCCAAAGCGCAAAATATGCAAACGATAGACATTATAACAATCGCCCACGCGCCGATACCAGCAAATCCTTCACGCGCTCGCGGATTGAATCGCCAAACGGGTTCGAGAAAACTTCCCGGAAAGAGAAATGATGCGGAAGAAACGAAACCAGCGACAGCACCAAATAAGAAAAGGATACTAAGAGCCGTAATACCAATAGGGCGAGTTTTAGATTTGCCTTGCATCTTTACGCTCAGATAGCCGCCCAATTTTGTATTATACCGAAATATAGCTTTTTTATACCGAATTTTTATAAACCGCTTCGATTTCAAAAGTCAATGTAAAACTCACGCTTAAAAGGAATTTCCTTTTAATTGGTTTCGTCAATAAAAATTCGCGTGAAATTTTTCAGACGAATTATCGCTTTCGGGCGCGTCGAATATATAATTTCCTGATGCGAAAGATTCGTTTCGCTTCGTTCAATCGCCGGAGACGGGAGAAGAAATCGGCGTTCGGCAAATCGGATTCGGCGGAAGATTTAGACGAAGATAACGAAGAAATTTGAATGTCGCTCGCAATGATTTTGTTTAGCGATTCGAGAAAAAATTTTAAGTAAGACTCGTCGTCTTTTCGCAATTAACCTTGAACGGCTTTGAGCGTTTCGTTGGTCGTCAAATTTTCGTTCGGGATGCGGGCGATGGCTTCGTCAACTTCCTCGATGAGTTCTTCATAAACCGTTTCGGAAATCAAACCGCTGCTGTACATCGTCGCCAGTGAAGCGCGCTGGGCGTTGAGGCTTTCGAGTCGCGCGTCGGCACATTCTTCAAATTGCAGTTCGGGATGTTTTTCAAGCAGCTCGTTTTGCGCTTCAACCGCGACCTCAACCTGTTTTCGCAAACCCGGTTCGATTTGCTGCCAAATAGTTACAGAAAACAGATTGTTCGCGTGCATCTCTTCGATGCGGCGCAGAGCGGCTTGCGCGGCGATTAATCGCCCGTGACGGCGTTCGTATTCGAGTTCGAGCCGCGCGGGTTGACCGATTCCCAAGCGCCGCATTAAAAACTGCATCGTCGTCCCTTGCGCCAATAAAGTAAATAAAACCACGCCGAACGTCATCACGCGCAGCAATTCCCTTTCGGCGAGCGCGAGCGGCAAGCTCAAAGCCAGCGCGAGACTAATCGCGCCGCGCAAGCCGCCCCAGAAAATAACGTGGCGGTAAGCAAGCGGAACTTTATTCACGCCGCGCAGATTCGTCAGCCACGTCAAACCATAGACGACCAGCGCGCGGCTGAGCAGAACCGCGACGAGCGCAATTGCAATTGGAAATAAATTCGCTCCCATTTCGCGCAGATTTACGTCTAATCCAATCAATAAAAACACGAGCGAATTGGCGACAAAGGCGAGAAATTCCCAGAAATTAAACAGCACAATCCGCGTCGTCGGCGACATTTTCCGCAAGCCGATGTTGCCCGTGATGATTCCCGCCGCGACGACCGACAGCACGCCGGAGACGTGAAATCGCTCGGCGACGAGATACGCGCCGAACGCGAGAACGGTCGTCAGCATCGTCTCGATTAAATAATCGTCCACGCGGGCAATAATCTGCGCGATAATCCAGCCGAGACTCAAACCGATGAGCAGACCACCTGCCGAAACGCGAAAAAAATCAACCGTCGCCGCTAAAAAATCAAACGATTCGCTTGCTTCGCCGGAATTGCCGATGACCGTCGATAAAGCGACGGCGAGAATTAATTTAAACACGACAATCGCCGTCCCGTCGTTAAAAAGACTTTCGCTTTCGACGAGCATATTCAGACGTTTCGGCGCGCCCAACGCTTTAAATAACGCGACGACGGCAACTGGGTCAGTCGCCGCAATCAACGCCCCGAACACAAGTCCGCTCGTCAGCGAAATTCCCACGCCCCACGAGACAATCGCGCCGACAATAAATGTTGTCAGCAGCACGCCCGGAATCGCCAGTCCGACAATCGGCAGCCAGTTTTCGCGCAGCGATTTAAAGTCGAGATGAAACGATGCTTCAAAAACGAGCGGCGGAATAAAAAGCGATAAAATCAATTCCGGCGTCAACGAAAGCTCGGATTTTCGCTGAAAAGTCAGCAGCAAGCCGACAACGACGAGCGCGACCGTATAAGGAATCCGAAGGCGCCGCACGCCGAGGGCGACGAGCGAGACGATTAAAAGCAACTCGATAATTAAAGTTTCGGTGGCTAAAAAGTTTTCCATTTTATTGCGGTTAAATTTTATTCTGCTTTGATAATAAACTTTCAGCTTATCAAGACTTACCGGATTTGAAGAAACCGGTTTTGATAATCGGCAATTGGTTAGCCGGAAGATTTGGTTCCAAATAAAATAGGAGTTAACCGGCTGCCGAAGTTGAATAATCC
>JALYZF010000182.1 GCA_030948995.1 Acidobacteriota bacterium | reverse complement strand
TTCCCTCTTTCACTTTTTTACCTTTTCACTTTAACTTCCGCCTGTCATCATCAAACCTATTTCTTCAATCGAAGTCGTTTTCGGATTTACTTCGCCGACGATTTTTCCCTGCCGGATAACCAGCAATCTATCGGCGAGCGCGGTAACTTCTTCGAGTTCCGCCGAAACCAATAAAACCGCCGTTCCAGCGTCTCTCAAACCGATTAATTTACGGTGAATAAATTCGATTGCGCCGATGTCAACGCCGCGCGTCGGCTGCGATACGAGCAGCAATTTCGGATTCAATTCAAACTCGCGCCCGATGATAAGTTTTTGCTGATTGCCGCCGGACAAAGCGCGCGCCGGAAGTTCGGCGTTTGCCGGACGCACATCAAAATTTTCAATAATTTCCCGCGTTCGTTTGTTGATTGCCGCGTTATTCAAAAGCCCGCTCGCTGACGAAACCGGCGGACGATAGTGGACACCGAGTATCGCATTTTCCGACAAATCAAAATCAAGCAGAAGCCCGCGCCGGTGGCGGTCTTCGGGAATATGCGCGATGCCGAGTTCTTTTCGTTTGCGAGCGCTTGTGTTTGAAATATCTTTGCCGAAAAATTCGATTTTCCCTTGCGCGCTCGGCAGCAAACCGGCAATGGCTTCGATAAGCTCGGTTTGCCCGTTGCCTTCGACGCCCGCGATGCCGACGATTTCGCCCGCTTTAACCGAAAAAGAAACATTACTTAGCGCTTCGCCGTGCGCGTTTCTCGCCGAAAGATTCTGCACCTCTAAAACTGTTTCGCTTGGATTAGCGTCTGTCTTTTCGACTCTCAAAAGAACGTCGCGCCCGACAATCATTCGGGCTAAATCTTTGGCGCTTGTCTCTGAAGTCTTTACGTTGCCGACAACTTTGCCGTCGCGCATTACCGTAACATTATCGGAAATCGCCAAAACTTCTTCGAGTTTGTGCGTGATGATAACGACGGTTTTGCCTGACGCGCGCATCCGGCGCAAAATGCCGAAAAATTCTTCAACTTCCTGCGGCGTTAAAACGGCGGTCGGCTCGTCTAAAATCAAAATTTTGGCGTTGCGATAAAGCGCCTTTAAAAGCTCGACACGCTGCTGCGCGCCGACGGATAAATCTTCGATATACGCTTTCGGATTGACGCCGAGTTTCAATTCATCTGAAAGCCGCGCGATGTCGGCGTTCGCGCGGTCTAAATCAAGGTTCGCCGCGCTTCCGGTTTCCGCGCCCAAAATAATATTTTCGGCGACCGTCATCGTGTCAACCAGCATAAAATGCTGGTGCACCATTCCGATTCCCAATCGAATGGCGTCCTGCGGAGATTTTATATTTGCCGTTTTGCCGTCAACCAAAATCTCGCCCGCATCGCTGTTGTAAAAACCGTAAGCGATACGCATCACAGTTGATTTCCCCGCGCCGTTTTCGCCGACAATCGCGTGAATCGTTCCCGGCTCGATTTTAATTGAAACGTCGTCGTTGGCGACAACATTTCCGAAAGTTTTTGTAATGTTTTTAAGTTCGAGCATTTTATATTATTTTGCCATCGCGTCCGTAACCTTTATCTCGCCCGCGATGATTTTGCCTTTTGCATCTTCGACTTTTTGCAGCATTTCCGGCGTGATTAAATTTTTATTGTTGTCGTCCATCGCATACGCCACGCCGTCTTTATCTAAACCGAAAGCGTGAAAACCGCCTTCAAATTTTCCGTCTAAAACTTCTTTGACGACATCGTAAACGGCGTTGTCAACGCGCTTGACCATTGAAGTTAAAACGAATCCGGGTTTTTGCCCGTTTTGATTCGAGTCAACGCCGATGACGAATTTATTCGCTTCGCCTGTCTGCGCGTTTTTGCCGTATTGCTCGACCGCGTCGAACGCGCCCAAACCGGAATTTCCCGCTGCCGTAAAAATCACGTCCGCCCCTTTTTCAATTTGGTTGAGCGCGAGTTCCTTGCCTTTGCCCGGATTGTTCCACGCTGAATCGGTAACGCCGACGTAATTGTCAACGATTTTAACGTTCGGATTAACGGCACGCGCGCCTTCCGCGTAGCCGGTTTCAAAACGGTGAATAAGAGGAATATCCATTCCGCCGACAAACCCTAAAACGCCTGATTTCGATTTTTGTGCGGCGAGCATTCCGACTAAATAAGAGCCTTCATGTTCGCGGAAAACCAATGATGCGACGTTCGGCAAAGGCTTGCCGTCTTTGTCAAGAATCACGCCGTCAACTATTGCGAATTTTATATTCGGAAAATCCGTTGCGACTTTCTGCATAATCGGACCTTGCGCGAAACCGACGCCGATTATCAAATCAAAGTTTCGCTCGGCAAAAGCACGCATCGCAGGTTCAATCGAAGTCGGATTACCCGGCTCGACATCGCGCAAAGTAATATCCAAATCGCGTTGCGCGCGCCTGACGCCTTCCCATGCCGCCGCGTTAAACGAGCGGTCATTTTTGCCGCCGATGTCGAAAACAATGCCGACTTTAATTTTGCCTTTGTCAGCATTTGCTTCCGATGTCGTGCAAGCGGTCGCGCCAAAAATTAAAATAATAAAAAGCAAAACGAACGCGATTTTATGTTTCATATTTATTCACCATTAAAACACCGATTCGAGCGAAGTCAAAACATATCTTTTATACCGCTCGGTTAGTAAATTTGCTTTGGATTTCATTAGCTAAATTACTTCCTTTATTAACTGAAATTTTCCGACAGATTTTTCTTCCCCAATTTTATACGCTGCCTCAAGTTTTGCAAAAACTTTTGCCGCTTGGTTTTCGCTGCGGCAAAACAGAACGCCTAATGTTTCCCGTTCTTTAACCGCTTCGCCGAGCTTTTTTTCGCACGCGAAACCGACCGCGTAATCAATTTGGTCTTCGACTTTCATACGCCCGCCGCCAATTGCAGAAACTGCCTTTCCGATTTCGGCTGCGTCAATTTCGGAAATGAAACCGCTCGCGGACGATTTTATTTTGACCTCAAACAGATTTTTCTCTAATAAACTTTTTGGCGCGTCGCAGATTTTCGCGTCGCCGCCTTGCAGTTCGATGTTTTTCCGAAACTTTTCCAGCGCCGCTCCGCTTGCCAAAACTTTTTCAATCTTTAATTTTGCGCTTTTAATCGAATCAGAAGTTCCGGTTAAAACTAAAATACGCGCGGTCAAATCAACGGATAAATCAAGCGTCGCCCGCGATTGAACATCAGCTTCGTTTCTCAAAAGATTCAAACACTCGTAAACTTCCAGAGCGTTGCCGACATATTTTCCAAGCGGCTGATTCATATCGGAGATTACGGCTTCGGTTTTGACGTTAAAAGCGTTTCCGGTTTCGACCAAAGCGCGGGCAAGTCGCCGTGCGTCGCCTTCGTTTTGCATAAACGCGCCGCTTCCGGTTTTTACGTCCAAAACGAGCGCGTCCAAACCTTCGGCAAGTTTTTTCGACATTATCGAAGCGACGATTAACGGAATGGATTCGATTGTCGCCGTCGCGTCGCGCATCGCGTAAAGTTTGCGGTCGGCGGGAACAATTTCTTCGGTTTGCCCGGCAAGCGCGAAGCCGCATTTTTTGATAATCGTCTTGAACTGCTTTTTTGACAAGCGAACATTGTAACCGTCAATTGATTCGAGTTTGTCGAGCGTGCCGCCCGTGTGTCCCAAGCCGCGACCGGAAATCATCGGCACACAGACGCCGCACGCCGCCGCAATCGGCGCAATCAGCAGCGAAGTTTTATCGCCGACGCCGCCGGTCGAATGTTTGTCGGCGACGGGCGCGCCAATGTCGGAAAAATCCAAAATCTCGCCCGATGAGAGCATCGCGCTTGTCAATGCGTTTTGCTCGGCAAGATTCAAGCCGTTGATAAACATCGCCATAAGGAGTGCGGACGTTTGATAATCAGCCCAACTGCCGTCTGTTACGCCCCGGATAAAAGCGTTTATTTCTACGGGCGAAAACGCTTTGCCGTCTCGTTTTTTCCTGATTAAATTCTGCGGATTCATTGGTTGTAACTTTACATTATTTTTTTCCGTCGGCACAAATTTTTGTCAAATTTCTCTCGCAAAACATTTCCTTTTTTCTTTGAATGAGCGATAATAATTTTTACTATGAAAATTAAATCTATTTTATCAATCGCCGCATTTTCAACCGCTTTTATCCTTTCGACCTTTTTAGCAGGCTTGTTCGTTGATAAAAGTGATTACCAATCAAATTTAGTTCCCCCGGTCAGTGAAAATCAATTACAAAATTATAGACAACCGGATTCTTCCGAACTGCAGAAACGTATTTGGATGTTTTTGGATGAAGACCGCGACAACGGGCTTGCGATGGGCAGAGAATTGCGAAGCTCGCAAACGCCGGATTTGGTTGTAAATGAACAAACAGCCACGATTAATTTGTCGATAAAAATGAATCGCATGACCGACGCGGACTTGCCTTCGGATTTCCGCGCGGCTTGGGAAAATCACGTTACGGCTTGGGACACGCAAGCGAGTTTTCTGCGCCGCGCCGTAAAGAGCGGAAACCGTCAAACGATGGACGACGACTTGATGAGCGACTACCGAAAAAATTATCAGGAAATCGATCGAACATATTTTGTCTTACTCGGAGTTGCCGAAAATCACGGCGTTTATTTTCCGCGTTAAATCCGATTCAAGCGGTTGATTTTATTAGCAGAACAACCGCTTCTGCTTTTACCGCTTCGAGTTTGCCGACCGAATCGACGCCTTCGCCGGTTTTTGCTTTCACGCTCACCGAATCGATTTTAATCTCCAAAGCGCTTGCCAGATTTTGCCGCATTTCATCGATAAACGGGCGCAGCTTGGGCTTTTCTAAATTGATTGTCGCGTCTAGATTGATGACCGAAAAACTTTTTTCCTTCATCATTCGCACAGCTTCGGCGAGAAAAACAAAACTGTCGGCGTTTTTCCAGTGCGCGTCTTTGTCCGAGAAATGCGTGCCGATGTCGCCGAGAGCGAGAGCGCCTAAAATGGCGTCGGTTACGGCGTGCGTCAGCGCATCGGCGTCGGAATGCCCGACAGCGCCGAAATCCGATTCAATCGAAACGCCGCCCAAAACGAGCGGTCTGCCCGTTTCAAGACGATGAATATCGTTGCCGAAACCGATACGAAACATAAGTTCAAAGTTCAAAGTTCAAGGTTCAAAGCTAATTTTACTTTGAACCTTGAACTTTGAACTGTTTTAAAAGACTTTCCGCCAAAATTAAATCTTCCGCGTGCGTAATTTTAATATTTCGCGCGCTGCCTTCGACAATCGAAACTTCTACCCCGAGGTTTTCAACCAAAATACTTTCGTCCGTTGCCTCAATAAAATTATTCATCTCGAACGCGCGCTTTAATATTTCGTAGCGAAACGCCTGCGGCGTCAATGCACGCCGGAGCTTTGCGCGATCGATGGTTTGCACAATTTTATCGCCGGAAATTTCTTTTATCGTCTCGGTAACTGCGGCGACAAGACACGCCGCGCCCGTTTCACGAGCCTTTTCGATTGTTTTTGTAATTTCTTCGACCAAGACGAGCGGGCGCGCCCCGTCGTGAACGGCGACGATTTCGCACGTTTGCGAATCAATCGCACACAATCCGTTCCAAACCGATTCGCCGCGCGTCCCGCCGCCTGCAATCGTTTTTTTCAATTTTTTAAAATTATATTTTTCGGCAATTTTCCGAAAATTTCCGGTTTCGGCGGCTGAAAGGACAAGAATGATTTCGTCAATTTGCGGGCAGGATTCAAAACTTTCCAATGTGTGGACAATGACGGGTTTTCCAAGAATTTCAAGAAATTGTTTCGGGGTTTCGCTTCCAAATCTGCTTCCCGTTCCGGCGGCGACAATTATGGCTGAGTTCATAGAGTTTATACAGTTTGTAGAGTTTGTAGAGTAAGAGTTCCTTTAACTCTATAAACTCTATACTCTTAAAACTCTAAAAACTCTTTATTCAATTTCTTCAATAATCGTCGTCTGGCGCAGCTCGCGCGTAGCTTTTCGGAAGTTGGGCGTCCGCGAATCGTGAAGGCTTGCGTTGTTATTATTTGCCGCTTCATAGCTCTCGTCTTTTTCTTCCCACAGGCGACCGAAAATCATTTTCCCCGCTGTTGTCTGCAAAACGCTCGTTACGGCAACATCAGCCGTTTTGCCGATTAGACGCCGCGCGTTATCGACGACAACCATCGTGCCATCATCCAAATATGCAACGCCTTGATTGTATTCTTTGCCTTCTTTCAAAATAAAAACGCGCATCGCTTCGCCCGGTAGAACGACGGGTTTCAAGGCGTTTGCAAGTTCGTTAATATTTAAAACCTGCACGTCTCGAAGCTGCGAAACTTTGTTCAAATTAAAGTCGTTGGTAACGATGACGGCTTCGAGTTGTTTGCCGAGTTCGATAAGTTTCAAATCGACTTCTTTGATTGCCGGAAAATCCGTTTCGATAATTTGAATGTCGATGTTGCTATTGTTGCGAAGCCGCTGCAGCATATCAAGCCCGCGTCGCCCGCGCTGGCGTTTGCTTGAGTCGGGCGAATCGGCGACTTGCTGCAATTCGGTCAAAATAAACTGCGGAATAATTAGCGTTCCGCCCAAAAATCCGGTTTCGGAAACGTCTGCGATACGCCCGTCTATAATCACGCTCGTGTCGAGAATTTTATAATCGCGCTTGACCGCGCTTTTATCGCTGAAAATTCCGCCGAGCGCCGACAAATCAATAAATTCGCCTTTCGCCGCGCCGACGACCAAACCGATATAACCCATAAAAAACGCCAGCGAGATTGTCAAAAACGTCTGCATCTCGGCTGGAACGGCTTCGACTTTTTGAATCGAAATCAGTACGCCGATAAGGAACGCGCCGACAATTCCCAGAATCGAACCGATTGCCGCGCCGATTAAAGTTTTCAACGTTGCGCGCCGGACGCGCATTTCAAACCCGACGACGCAGACAGCAATAAGAGCGCCGAGGACGGCTGAAAAAACTCTTCGCGTCAAAAGGTCGGTATCGCCCAGACTGCGAACATCAGCCAGCGGATTAAGCAGAAAGCCGATTAGCGCCAGCAAGATGATAAAACCTATTCTGATTATAAGAATGTCGAGTTTCATTGCAGTGTGAATTTTAGCACGAATTTATTAATAATTGACAATAGAAAATGGAAAACGGAAAATTGGAAAAACAAATTCTCTAAAGCCTGCGTTTTCAATAAACTAACCGACCGTCAAAATTTGTCCGTTCAGTCCGACCGCTTCCGAAGAAAGCAGAAAAAGAATCGCCCGCGCCGCATCGGCGGCGGCAATTCCGCTCGGCAGGCGAAACAATTCAGCGTCCAGATTTTCAAACGTTTCTCGTCGCCTTTCGCCGACTGCAACCGCATTGACGCGAAACTTCGGCGCAAGTTGTTTTGCCAGCGTTTCGGTCAAATTGATGATACTTTTCTGCGTCGCGCTGAAAACCGGATTTCTCTCGTCCGCTTTACAATCGGAAACGACGTTAACAATTGCCGGTTTAGGACGCGCGCGCATTAAGCTAACCGCTGCCTGCGTTACAAAAAACGTCGCTTTCAAATTTGCATCGACGGTCTGCGTCCAAACCGCTTCGCTAATTTCTTCAAACGTCGAATCGCCTCTCGATTTCAAAGTATTGACGAGCAAATCGAGCCGACCATAAAGTTTTTCGACTTCAAAAACTAATCTTTTCGCGCCTTCAACGGTTGAAACGTCCGTTTCTACTGCGTTTGCCAGAGTTCCCAAAGATTGCAGTTCCAGCAAAGCACGTTTTGTTTCCTCGCTCTCGCTGGAAAAACCGACAATGACATAACAGCCCTGTAAAGCGAGCTGCAAAGCGACGGCGCGCCCGACTTCATTTGCGCCGTCGGTAATAAGCGCGACCTTTTCGGCGAATTGGTGAACTGATTGAACGGACATAATTTTTAGAAGTTCAGTAGTCAGTAGTATAATTCTTGTATAACTTTCGAGGATAAGTCAGATTGTGAAAGTTCGGCAAATTCTTACCTTCGTATTCTGAATCATATCTTCTACTTCTATATTCCCAAGACTTATGGCAAAACAACCGGCAACAATTTACGTCTGTCAAAACTGCGGACATCAATCCAGAAAATGGAGTGGAAGATGTCCCGACTGCAATGAATATAATACTTTTGTCGAAGAAAAATTCCGACCGTCGCCCCAAGCCGTCGGTAAAAGCTTTTCATTAAGTGTCGGCGCGCGTCTCGGAACAAGTTCGTTTCGTGATACTAAACCGATTGCTTACGGCGAAATAGAATCGCAGGACGATGCCCGAACTTCAAGCGGCATTGACGAATTCGACAGAGTTTTAGGCGGCGGAATTGTTCCCGGGTCGCTCATTCTAATCGGCGGCTCGCCCGGCATCGGCAAATCCACGCTCGTCGCTCAAGTTGCAGATAAATTAAGCTCTAACAATCTAAAAGTCCTGTACGTTTCCGGCGAAGAATCGGAACGCCAGATAAAAATGCGCGGCGAAAGATTAGGCTTAAACGCCGAAAATCTTTTTCTGCTTCCCGAAACAAATCTCGACCAAATTTTAACCGAAATCGAACGAATGAAACCCGACATTGTTATCGTCGATTCAATTCAGACGGTTTATTCGCCAAACATCGAATCCGCGCCCGGCTCTGTTTCACAAGTCCGCGAAGTCGCCGGACAATTTATGATGTTTGCCAAAGGTATGAATGTTCCGGTTTTTCTAATCGGTCACGTTACCAAAGAAGGTTCAATTGCTGGACCAAAAGCGCTCGAACACATAGTTGACACGGTTTTATATTTTGAAGGCGACCGGCATCACAATCACCGAATAATACGCGCGACAAAAAATCGTTTCGGCGCGGCAAACGAAATCGGCATTTTCGAGATGACGGGCGAAGGTTTAAAAGCGGTTGGCAATCCATCGGAAGTCTTTTTGCAAGAGCGTCCCGAAGGCGCGTCAGGTTCGGTCGTAACCGTTTGTATGGAAGGCACGCGCCCAATGCTGGTTGAAGTCCAAGCGCTCGTTTCGGGAACGAAATTCGGAACAGGTCGCAGAATGGCGCAAGGTTTCGATTACAACCGCACGTCGCTTCTGATTGCCGTTCTCGAAAAACGGCTTGGCTTTCAGCTTGCGGGCGATGATGTTTTCATAAATATCGCAGGCGGCTTGGAAGTTGACGAACCGGCGGCGGATTTAGGCGTGATTGCCGCGATTTCTTCAAGTTTTCGCAACCTGCAAATTCCGCCCGACGTTGCCGTTTTCGGCGAAGTCGGTTTAACGGGCGAAGTGCGCGGTGTGCTGCAAGGCGAAACTCGCGCACGCGAAGCGCAAACGCTCGGTTTTAAGAAATTGATTCTGCCCGCGTCAAACAAAAAAGGGTTGGAAAAACTTTTGGGAATGCGCGTCGTCGGCGTGAGAAATCTGGAAGAAGCACTGGACGAATTGTTTTAATGTAAAGGAAAATATGAAATTACTGATAAACAGAAAAGCTGCAAAAATTGCCGTTATTTCAGCTTTACCTTTCATAATGCTGGCTTCATATTTTTGGATAAAAATTTATTTTTCCGTTAGAACTACTGACCAAATTGCCTTTTATTCAATCAGTCAAATTATTTTCCTTCTCGGTTCTCCATTAACTTTAATTTATATTCTGTCATTGAAAAGGTTAGACAAAATTCTAACTGAATTATTAGGCAATAATTTGTCTTTTTTAGTTCTTCCAATCTTAAATTTACTTTTTCTAATTCAATGGATTATTTGGTCTCAACTAATAGTTTATCTTAATCGTAAATTTTTCAAATCTAAAAGCAACCGCAATTAAAAATATCAAGCCGCTAATTTTCGGTGGCGCGGCGCAGGAATTTTATCGCCGAACTCTCTCGCGGTTTCGAGCCAACGTTCGACGGCTTCATTTATATTTTTCACAGCATCAACTTGTGTTTTGCCGTGCGCCAGACAGCCTGCGAGTTCAGGTGCTTCAGCGACGAAAATTTTATCGTCGTCGTCCCAATAAATAATTATTTCGTATTTTCGCATTTGGCTATTTCTATGATTTTATTTTTCTTCCGTTGCCGCCGTCATTGTCAAATTATCCGTCAGACGTTCAATATTTGCGCCGACTGCACCGAGTTTTTTGACGATATTTTCATAACCTCTGTCAATATGATAAACGCGGTCAATTGTCGTTTCGCCCGTTGCGGCAAGCGCGGCGAGAACTAATGATGCGGATGCGCGCAAATCCGATGCTTGAACGGGCGCGCCCATCAGTTTGGTTTTGCCGCGAACGGTTGCCGCGTTTCCTGAAAAATGTATATCCGCCCCGAGACGGATAAGTTCGGATGCGTGCATAAAACGGTTTTCAAAAATAGTTTCGGTTATCTTTGATGTGCCTTCGGCTTGCGTCATCAAAGCCATATATTGCGCCTGCATATCGGTCGGAAAATTCGGGTGCGGTTCGGTTGTTACATCTTTTGCTTGCAAGCCTTTCGCGCAGCATTTAACGCGCAGAGTGCTTGGATTCAATTCTTCAATTTCGACTCCGGCTTCGCGCAATTTTCCAATCGATGAGACAAGATGTTTCGGCTCGCAATTTCTTATTTCGAGTTCGCCGTTTGTTATTGCTGCCGCGACGATAAACGTGCCGGTTTCGATGCGGTCGGGAATAATCGTATGTTCCGCGCCGCCGAGATTTTCAACGCCTTCGATTTCGATTTTAGAAGTTCCCGCGCCTTTTATCCGCGCCCCCATTTTATTTAAAAGCTCGGCTAAATCCTCGATTTCCGGCTCGCGCGCCGCGTTGTAAATCGTCGTTTTTCCTTTTGCCAAAGCCGCCGCCATCATCACATTTTCCGTTCCCGTAACCGTAACTTTTTCAAATGAAACATCAGCACCGATTAATTTTCCCTTAGGCGCGCGGGCGACAACATCGCCGGATTCTAAAGAAACAATTGCGCCGAGTTGTTCAAATGCTTTCAAATGCAAATCAATAGGTCGAGTTCCGATAGCACAGCCGCCGGGAAGGGAAACTTTTGCTTGACCAAAACGCGCCAGTAATGGTCCTAAAGCCAAAACGCTCGCCCGCATTGTTTTAACGAGTTCATACGGCGCTTCAAAAATCTCGATGTTTTTTGCCGAAACTTTGTGCGTCCGAAGTTCCGGCGTTAAAACCGTCGCGCCCAAATCTTCCAATAATCTGCGCTGTGTGATTAAGTCTTTGACATACGGAACATTGTGCAAAGTAACCGTCTCCGCGCTTAAAAGCGTAGCCGCCAGACACGGCAGCGCAGAATTTTTCGCGCCGCTGATTTCGATTTTCCCCGTGAGCGGCTCGCCGCCGCGTATTAAAAATTTATCCATTTCGTATTGCAAACAATGATTATTGCCTGTTTAAGTTTTCTTTATACTAATCAAAGGAAAATTTTATCACGAGATTTGATTTTAGAAAAAATTGATGTAAAAACGGCGGGATTTTAATATTTGACTTTTATTTGTAGGCGCAAATCAAGCGCGTCGGTTCGAGATAGGTTTTGTATTCGATTTTTCTGAATCCGGCGGCTTCGAGCCAAGACCGATAAACGCTGAAATTTCTTTCAACGTCCGGCGATTGCCAGCAAACGTCTTCCAGACAAAATAAAACCGAAACTTCCGGGCTTAACCGATTTTCGTCTAAAATCCAACCGCTAATTAGACAAACGCCATTATCGGGAAGTTTTTTGTAAATATCGGAAAACAGTTTCTCGTTAGTTTCCACATCAAAAACCGAAACAAGATTTGCCAGAAGCGCAATGTCAAAATCGTCCGGCAAATCATCTTTCGTTATATCGCCTCCGACAGTTTCGATTCTCGATTGCAAATTGCCTTTGGAAATAAATTCGCGCGCTTTTTCAACGTTTTCCTGTAAATCAAAAATAATCGCACTTAAGTTTTCATTACTTTTGCACAAACCGATTGACATCGCGCCCGTGCCGCCGCCTAAATCTAAAACCCGTTTGTAATTTGAAAAACCAAACGCTTTTGCAAGCGCGTAGCCGTGCAGAAGCGCGAGGTTGTGCTGTTCCGCCATCGAATCTGCGCCTTGGTCTTCTTCTTCAGGCGTTTCGGAGTTTGTTTCGCCGTATTTCCAAGTTTTTAATTTTTCGGTCAGATTTTCCCACAATGGATAGGAGCGATTTTTGTAACGCCTTATTTGCCCGCCGAGATAAAATTCATTTCCTTTAACGAGAAAGTATTCGGCGAGCGCGGCGTTTCGATAAATGCCGTTTTCCCGTTCGAGCAAACCGGCTATGACACAAGCGTTTAGAAATCTTTCCATTGCAATCGCGTCAATGAAAAGTTTTTCGGCTAATTCTTTTGCGGCTAGATTTTTTTCGTGAAGAATTTTAGGAATTTCGAGTTCGACAAACGCAAATAGAACTTGCGATTTCTGGTAGCCAATCGCAAGTTCAAGAAGTTCGTTCGGAGATTCGATTTTTAATTGTTCGTTCAAATCGTTTAACCGTTCGGGTTAAGCACAACTTTGCGCCATTGATTTTTCTCGGTGTTGAATTCATCATAAGCCTTTGGCGCGTCGGACAAATTCAAACGGTGAGAGATAACAAACGACGGGTCGATTTTTCCTTCTTCAATCGCTTCCAGAAGTCGCGGCATATACGCTTGCATATGAGTTTGTCCCATTTTGAAGGTTAAGCCTTTGTTGAATGCCGCGCCGATTGGGAATTTGTCCATAAATCCGCCGTATGCACCGGGAATCGAAATTGTTCCGCCTTTGCGAACGCAGAAAATCGCCTGCCGCAGCGCGTGTGGTCGATCGGTCGCTAAAAACACTGCCGCTTTTGCGTAATCTAGAAGCGAATCAACCGATGTGCCGTGTGATTCAAGCCCGACGGCATCAATACACGAATCAGGTCCGCGCCCGCCCGTCATATCTTTCAACTTGTCGTAAACTTCTTCGTCGTCAAAATTTATCGTTTCGACATTTGGATTGTTCGCTTGAGCAAAATCCAGTCGGTCTTGATAATGGTCAATGACGATGACTTTTTCCGCTCCCAACATAAACGCCGATTTGGTCGCAAACTGTCCGACGGGTCCCGCGCCCCAAATCGCTACCGTGTCGCCTTCTTTAATATTGCAATTGTCCGCCGCCATAAATCCGGTCGGGAAAATATCCGACAAGAACAAAACTTTTTCGTCCGGTATCGAATCGGGAACTTTCAGCGGTCCGACATCGGCAAACGGAACGCGCGCGTATTCGGCTTGTCCGCCCGCAAATCCGCCCATCATATGTGAAAAACCGAAAAGTCCCGAACCTGCAAAACCGTAAGCCGTTTCCTGTCCTTCGGGTTTCGGATTCGAGTTATCGCAAATCGAAAACATTTCGCGTTTGCAGAAAAAGCAATTTCCGCAAGCGATTGTAAAAGGCACGACGACTTTATCGCCTTTTTTCAAGTTGCCGACACCTTTGCCGGTTTCAACAACCTCGCCCATAAATTCGTGCCCGAGAATATCGCCCTGCATCATCGACGGAATATAACCGTTATACAAATGCAAATCCGAGCCGCAAATCGCCGTTCTCGTAATTTTGATAATCGCGTCGCGGTCATTTAAAATCTTCGGGTCAGGTACGTTCATTACCTCGACCGAGTGTTTTCCCATCCAACATACTGCTTTCATTTTCCTGTTCTCCCTTGTTTTAAAATGCTGAGTTTGGAACGATAAACGCTGAATGTTTTTTGATTCATCATTCAGCGTTTATCGTTTATCATTAAATTATGCCGTTGCTTTTTTCGCTTGCGGCTCGCGTCCCGAGGTTTGCCCTTCGACGGTGATAACTTCGCCGGATTCCATTAGACTCTTGAAGCGGTATAAATCGCCGTAAACTTGCTGGCTCGGTTCTTCGCCGAAAAGTTTGGCGAACATTGCGCCGAACGCGCCGCCGGGCGCTTCATAAGTCATCACAACTTTTACTTCCGTTCCGCGATTTGTAGTCGGCAAAAACTCGACAACGCCGGAATTCGGAATGTCCGAGCCTTCCAACGATTTCCAGCCGATACGAACGTTTTCTATGTCGCTCGTAACTTCGGCGTCCCATTCGACCGATTGTCCGAGCGGCGCTTTGGCTTTCCAATGCGAAGTTTTTTCGCCCGTGTTTTTGACCGATTCGAGATGCTCCATAAACTGCGGCAGATTTTCAAAATTGCGCCAGAATTTGTAAAGCTCGGCTGACGATTTGTTAATTGTCAGCGATTTGGTAACGTGAACTTTTCCCGAAAGCAAACCGTCTTGCCAAGTTGAAGATTTTTTCGATTTGCTAGTTGATTTAAAGTTTCCCGGTTGACCTGTCTCGTTCGTGTTCGTATTGACGCCCATCGCGCCGTAAACCTGGCAGTGTCCGGTAACGCCGCGCAGCGCGACGCCGCCGCCGACAACCGAAAGAAGCGCGCCGACGACGCCGCCTTGTTTCAGCCCGTAAGCCAGAAGCGCGCCGCCCGCCGTTGCCGAAATGAGTCTTTCAATCGGACTGACGTTAGTGTCCATATCAGTTAAGATTTCCGTTATCGAATTATTGTTTTTTGTGTGTTCCATAAAACTTGTCTCCATTTTAAAGTAAATTAAGCTAACTTTTCATCCGCTTTGAGTTCGTTGTTGCGATACGATTCCTTATCGCCGAGAGCGGTTAAAAACGACGGCGAAATGGCAGAGGTGCTGTCTTTGCC
>JALYZF010000179.1 GCA_030948995.1 Acidobacteriota bacterium | reverse complement strand
AAACACAAAGTTGAAATTCTCGGAATCTCGCCGACACTCGTTCGCGCGCTTACCACGAAAGGCGACGATTTGCCGAAAAAACACGACCTTTCTCATTTGCGCGCCTTTGCTTCGACTGGCGAGCCTTGGAATTCCGCGCCCTGGTGGTGGCTGTTCGAGAAAGTCGGCGACTCGAAATTACCGATTATAAATTATTCGGGCGGCACGGAAATCTCCGGCGGAATTTTGATGGGAAACCCTCTGCTGCCGATAAAACCCTGCTCGTTTCCCGCGCCGTGTTTGGGAATCGATGCTTGCATTTTGGACGACAAAGGCGAAGCGGTCGAGCGCGGAACGGTTGGCGAATTAGCAATCCGAAAACCTTGGATTGGAATGGCGCGCGGCTTCTGGCAAGAGCCGGAAAGATATTTGGAAACGTATTGGTCGCGCTTTGAAAACATCTGGGTTCACGGCGATTGGGCAATGCAGGATGCAGACGGACATTGGTATATTCTCGGACGTTCCGACGACACTTTGAAAGTCGCGGGCAAACGAGTCGGACCCGCCGAAGTTGAAAGTTTATTAGTCGCACACGAAAACGTCGCCGAAGCCGCCGTCATCGGCGTTCCAGACGAAATGAAAGGGACGGCGATGGTCGCGTTTTGCGTTTTAACGAATGACCGACACGCGAATTTTCAATCCGACGCTCTTGAGTCTGAATTAAAACAACTTGTCGCCAAAGATATGGGAAAACCGCTCGCGCCTTCAAAAATTCATTTCGTTTCCGCCTTGCCGAAAACGCGCAACGCCAAAGTGATGCGCCGCGTCATTCGCGCCGCATATCTGGGCGAAGACGCAGGCGATTTATCAGCGCTGGAAAATCCGAACTCAGTCCCAGAAATTAAACAATTAAACCAATGATTACAGTTTACAGCATTGGACACGGGCGACACGCTTGGGTTGATTTCCTTGCATTGCTCAAAAAATACGAAATCGCTTTTCTGTGCGATGTCAGAAGCGCCGCGCGTTCGCGCTGGGTGCAGTTTAACGACGCGGTGTTGTCGGAGAATTTGCGCGAAAATGGTATCGGTTACGAATGGCTGCCCGAATGCGGTGGGAAAACAAAACCGATTGCCGAAGATTTGGCGTATGGAATTGAAAGGATTTTGGAACTCGCGGGTGAAATGCGAACGGCAATTATGTGTTCCGAATCGTATCCTTTAACCAAGCACAAAGTGCCGCGAGCAAATTGTCATCGCATCGGTTTGCTTGCGCCGCTTTTGAAAGCGAAAGGAGCGTCGCGGATTATTCATATTTTGCCGAACGGAGATTCGATTGAGTTTGACGAAGCGGCGGTTGATTCGATTTGGTAGAGAAATAGTTCTGAAACGACGAGAAATAAAAAAGGCTAAGAGCGCTTAAAACTCTTAACCTCGTAAATTTGTTATTGAATTTTCTGCGGCTCGGCAAAGCCGTCCAAATTGCCGATGCTGTGGCGATTGACCGGATTGAATCCGCCGTGCGAGCCGACGCGATAGGTTCTGCCGACTTTCATCATATTGACCATCGCCGCGTCGAGCAGGTCGAGAACTTCTCCGCCGACGACGTAATTGATAACCAGATTGCCGTGTCTTATCATTTGAACGCCGCTGACGAGGTTTATATTCAAAGGCGCTGGATTAATGGTTGCCGAGTGGCGACCGCCGTAAAGCGAGCAGTAAGAAGCCATTCCGCCGCCCAACGAATGCCCGACGACAATATCCGGCGCGGTTGCGTTTGCAACTTTCAACGCATACAAATATTGACCGGAGACACCCGTCATGCCCTGCCCGATATTGTCAACCCAATCGCCGGCGTCGTCCGTTCCAGAAATTGAAAGAATCGTTCGGCTCGAATCTTTGACGATAACGGCGCGAAAACTACCCTTTTCATAAACGTTGACCAAATTCCAAGTACCGCCGGTATTTGGAAAACTCCAGCGTCCGGGCGTTCCTCGTCCTTTGTAAGCCAGCCACGTCAAACTTTGCACTTCTTCATATTTTAAGCCCCAAGCATCTGGATAACTCATTTTATTTTCTCCTTATAAAGTTTTGTAAATTTTGTTTGAATGGATTTTCGTTCATTAACGAAAATTTATCAAGATTTGCGATTTGTTTTTTTCAATTTTTTCGATTTTCAAAAGTTGAGAATTTGTTTTGAATAACCGAAGATTTTAGACAAACGTTCTTATGAAAACAATTCCCGATGAGAAAACACTTGCAGACTGCTGTCGGCAACTGGCGCGTAAGGACGCGGATTTTGATTTGATTTTTCGCCGTTTCGGAACGCCGCCGTTATGGAAACGCGAACCAACGTTTGCAACACTCGTTCATATTATTCTCGAACAGCAAGTCTCGGTCGCTTCGGCATTATCAGCTTTTAATAAATTGCGCGAGAAACTCGGCGGCGATGTTACGCCTGTGGGTGTTTTGTCTTTAACCGACGAAGAATTAAAAGCTGCGTATTTCAGCCGTCAAAAAATTATTTACGCGCGCGATTTAGCGCAAGCTGTTTTGGACAAAAAACTCGATTTAAGCTCTTTGAAGAATTTGCCGGACGAAGCAGTCAAACACGAATTGAAAAAAATAAAAGGCATCGGCGATTGGACTTCCGACATTTATCTGCTGATGGCTCTGCTGCGCGCCGACGTGATGCCGAAAGGCGATTTGGCTTTGCACGTTGCGTGGCAGAGATTGAAAAACCTGCCGGAAAAACCGAACGCCGAAGAATTTTTGCGGATTGCCGAACGATGGAAGCCGCATCGTGCCGTCGCCGCAAGGTTGTTGTGGCATTTTTATTTGAGCGGAAAGAATTTTAGCCACAAACAAACACGAAAATTCACGAAAGAAGAAATATGAAACCACAGATGGACACAGATGAACACAAATTTAAAAAATAAAAGGTTGATTTTATCTGTTTCTTATCCGTGTTTATCTGTGTCCGTCTGTGGTTAAAAAATTCTTTTTCGTGTTCTTTCGCGTTTGTTCGTGGCTAAATCTTTTCTGTGTTAGATTTTTAACAATGTTAGAAAAAGAACTTGAAACGGCAATTGCGCTGGCGCGCGCGGCGGGCGAGACGATTTTAGATTTTTACGCCGGAGAGTTTGAAGTCGAAGCGAAAATCCACGCCGATAATTATTCAGAACCCGTAACGATTGCAGACCGAACAGCGAGCAGAATTATTGTCGAAGGCATCAGCAGAGCTTTTCCCGCCGACGGAGTTTTGTCGGAAGAAGAATTTGACGATAAAAAACGACTTGAAAAACGGCGCGTTTGGATAATCGACCCGCTCGACGGTACTTATGGATTTGTCAATAGAAACGGCGATTTTGCGGTGCAGATTGGTTTGACGGAAAACGGCGAGAGTATTTTGGGCGTCGTGTTTATGCCGACCGAAGATTGTTTGTATTTTGCGACAAAAGGACACGGCACGCGCTTCATTCATCAAAACAAAACATCAGAGCCTTTGACAGTCTCCGGCAAAACAGATTTTGCGGAAATGAATCTGGCTGTCTCGCGCAATCATCGCAGCCCGAAAATGTCGCGCGTCGTCGAAGAACTCGGCTTGAAATCAGAAATGCGGCGCGGTTCTGTCGGTTTAAAAATCGGTTTGATTGTCCAAAAGTTTTGCGACCTTTATATTCACCTGTCGCCGCGCACGAAACAATGGGACACTTGCGCGCCGGAAATTATTTTGCACGAAGCGGGCGGCGAGATGACCGACCTGTTCGGCAAGCGAATCGTTTACAACACGCCGGATATTACCAACCACAACGGCGTTGTCGCAACTAACGGCGTCGCGCACCGGCAGACCATCGACGGATTAAAACCGTTGCTGACGGAATTCGGGCGCGTTCGAGTTAAAGCAAAAACTTAGAAATTCAATCGGCGTCCGGCTGCGGAAAAATTTATTCGCAGCGCGCCGAAATTTATGTATAATCCAAATTGCCAACGGCTGGTTTGTATATTTCTGTAATCCTTTTTATTCGCTTCGGCATCTAGTTATATGTTTCAAACGCTCCCCGAACGATTTATTATTTAACCGTCAAACTGTCTCCGACAGATAAATCAAAGCAAAGTTTCAAGAAATCCGTGGAGGAAATATGTTTTTAAAATCCAAAGTTTTTCGCGCAGTCTGCATTTTAAGTTTAGCTTTATCGCTCGCCGTCGCCGCTTTTGCCGATACGATTCGGCTAAAAGACGGAAGCATTATCAAAGGAAAAATCAGCAATTTCAGCAACGGAAGATTTACTGTCGTCATTAATGACGGCACACGCCGCCGCCAGATGAATTTCAGCGTTGCGGAAGTCGAATCAATCACATTCGATATGGATTCGACTGTCAGAACCTCAAACGAAACCGCTTCGGATAGTCAGAACGATAATACCAACGTGCCGGTCGTTAATTCCGGTCAGAGCGAAAATTCGCAAATTTCACAGCCTAAAACTGATTCAAACGCGGCTCCCGTTTTGCAAAACGACCGTCCTGCCGCGCCTGCAAATTCGCAGCCGATAACATTAAACGTTAAAGTTTTAGCCGACAATACTTCAAACGGCTGGACGACTTCCGGTTTTGTCGTCAAAAAAGGTCAGCGCATCAGAATCAGCGGCGCGGGACGAGTTTCGCTCGGCAGCGGCAGATACA
>JALYZF010000175.1 GCA_030948995.1 Acidobacteriota bacterium | reverse complement strand
CGCAAAGATTGCACCGCCGTAAGCCGCAGCTCGGGGCACGAGAAGAAGCAAACAGGCGATGAGTTCAGCCAGCCCGACGAATATCTTAAACCAGCTTGGATAACCCCAGCGATTAAAATCCCGAATCCAAAATTCTTCGCCCGGCACGCCCGGCATTTTCAAAAGTCCAGACCGAAAGCAGACGAGCGCCAAAAAAAGGGCGATAATCCAGAGAACAATTTCCTTCGCAATTTTTCCTTTTGTCATATTTTTTCACCGATAACAAAGAAAACTACAACGACGGCAAGTTCATATTATGTTGAATTTCAAAATATCATTGTGAGACTTTTTCATAGACATTGTATGCGTCATAAAACATAAAGGTGATTTCGTTTGTTCATAATGACAAGATTATTGCCATTCTCACGAACAATACAACGGATTTGTGATTTGCGGTTGTTTTTGGGTGAAAGGCGGAAGATGGAACGCAGAAAACGGCAGCACTGATAAATAACTTTTCAACCGCGCATCGGAATTTTGGTTATATCGGTTTAATTCCTGAAGGAAAAAGACTCGCCGAAAAATCCAGCCAGTCTTTTTTGTGCATTTTTAATTAATGTCCCGAATACCAATCATAACCTTGTTCAGCCCAAAAATCTCTGGGGCGTTCTTCGGTAAATTCAATTCGTCCGATGCGTTTGATTTGCCAAGCCGCCGACGCGAAGCCGCCAATCGGCAATGTTGAAATTTTCCGACCGCCCGAAATTATCGTGTAGAGAACATATATTATTCCGTTGACGGTAAAAAACCACATAAAGAAAAAATGCAGTGAAATACCTTCGGCGAGGCGAAACGGAATGCCAAGAGTTTCGTAAAACCAACTTGGAAAGAAATGAAATAATCCGTAACCGAAGATTTTTACCGAATAAGCGGCGTTCGCCCAATAAATCAAAATCCCGCTCCAAATCATCATCGTCAACAGCGGAAAACTAATCCAGTGCAGCCAGCGAGTTGCGAGCGAATGTTTCTTTTCGAGTTGTTTGCCGCTTTCGCGTGTCATTTACCGTCATTATAAAGCTAAAATTTTTCCCAAGTGAAATTCGCTTTATAATAAATGTCGAAAAGGCTTTTTTTATTCCAGCAGAATTAACCGTTATTACAATTTACGCTATTTTGAGTTTTCCGAGCAAAAACTTGACGACGCTTACGGATTCTTTTTCGCCTTCTAATTTGAAATTTTTGGCGTGGGCTAAATTCATCATTTCCGTTCGCAGCAATTTTCTGCCGCGGCTGATGCGCGACATCACCGTTCCAGCGGGAACGCCTAGAATTTCGGCGATTTCCCGGTAAGAGAATTCTTCGACATCGGCGAGCAGCATCGCTTCTCGAAAACAAGGTGGAATATGTTCAAGACCGGCGATTATTTCCTCGTCGCGGAGAGATTCAGCGATTGCCGGTTTGAAAACTAAGCTCTTTAACGCTTCGTCCGCGTCTTCGGCGTATTTGAATTTTTTATTATTAAAATAAAAGCGTTTCAGCTTGTTAGAGAGGATTTTATGCAGCCACGCGCGGCAGTTCGTTCCGAGTTCATAGCAGCCGAAGGATTTCCACGCTTGCATGAAAACTTCCTGAATTAAGTCTTCGGCTTCCGTTTGATTTTTTGTAAATCTCAAAGCGGTGCGGTAAAGCTCGCTTAAATGCGGCATCGCTTCCGCCTCGAAATCTTCTATTTTAATTTCCCTTAAAATCGGCATAAATCCTTCTTGATACGGAAATTTTGCTAGAACAACCGGACATAAATTTATTTCTAATAAAAGAATTTTACATCCAAAAAAACCTTTTATATGTCAGTCCGGTGACATACTAAAAGGTTTTTTCGCGGAGAACTTTGATAGGTAAAAACATATTTCGTATTAACTGCCAGCTTACGCGGTAATAAAATCGCTTTCATATTCCCGCGCCGATTTTTTGATTGGTTTGATATTTTGTCGAATAACTACTGCAAGGTCTGCCAGATAAGGCTTGGTTAAATAATCGATGGCGCCAGCCGCCAAACCTTTTTGACGGTCAACCGGATAAGCCTCGGCGGAATAGAAAACAATCGGCGTGAGCGGCGCGAATCTGTGCAGACGACGGCACAAGTCAAAACCGTTACCGTCGGGCAATCTGGTTTCCAATAAATACAAATCGAACCTTTCTGTTTGAGCCAGTTGCCAGGCATCGGCGACGGTATAAGCTGATTTGACCTCTATGTTAGAAAAGCCGAGCGTCGCAGATAACATCTCACAAGTATCATTGTCATCCGCACAGAGAATGCGCAATCGCTTTTTCATAGATTTATCCTTGAAAATCTTATAATGAACAGCCAATTCGATTCGCTTGAATTGGCTGTCCGTCCCCGGTTCTCTTTTGGTCTTACCTTCCCTTGCTCGTTCGTTGTATCTATGTTTGTCATAGATTTTTGTTTGGCTTCTACTGTAAGTATTTAATCAATCGCCGACGCGCAATCTGCGAAATCAAAACACTTTCGTCAGAATGCGACTTATCGCTGCGTTCTGAGTATCGCCAAATATCAATAAAAATTTCTCGCGCTGCTGCTTCCGCTTCTTCAGTTGAAGCGGTGAACTTTCTAGCCAATGCCCAGATGTATTTACCGTAAGCGTCAATACAATCTTTAACGGCGGTTTGGTCTTTATTTGCAATCCTCTGAAGGATGGTCAAAGACTTCGTTTTTTGAATTGTTTGAGTCGCTAAAGCAGTCATTGTTTTTATCAAAAAATCATTAATCGAATCCGAATACATTTTATAAATCTTTATAATCTCTATGCCGCCAGCGCCATCTCAAACCTAACGGATAAGGAGTTTCGCGCCTGCCGAGCGATACGCCGACCAATAATTTGCAATAGATTTGCAGAAATAAAATCATCTTCATACAAAACTCTTTTCATTCCCAAACTCTAAAAATCAAACTGCAACTTGAAAAAACGAAGGACGGCTGACAAACAAGCAAGCCGTCCTTTAACATAGCGTCGGCTATCATTTAGAAGAAACAGTTGTCAAAAAGCCTTTGCCGTTGGAATTTGTCTAACGCAAGTGCGTTATATGAATGCGAGTTTGGAAAGGCACTCAATTTCCATTCAATTGACTAAGGCTTATATTTAACTTTAATGGTTTGAAAAGCGGTTGTCGGTGTGCTGACGCGCTTCTGTTTTTTTATTTTGGCTGGTGCTTAATTAAATAAAAGAGCGTTTTGAAATCTTAGGTTATACTGCTAAAAAAGATTTGAAGCTAATGTTTTATTGTTGCCTGTATGTTTCGCGCGTGGTAGAATGCAAATAAATTCCTTGTTCAGGATAGATGTTTTTGATATTTATGCTTTTGTGTGTTACCGCACATACAAGTTTTTTCTTCTGTTGTAATGTTTCATATTTGATTATTTGTTAATCAATATTTCTTAATTACTTCCTGAAAACAAAAGAGAAAGAATGTCCCCGACAGCCAACCCAAATGATGCGCTGAAAAATCACCTGCTCGCCGCCCTGCACGGCGATGAATTCGTGCGCGTCAAATCCAAGCTAGAGCCATTGTCTTTTAAGCTCGGCGAAGTTCTGTATGAATCCGGCGATAAAATAGATTATCTCTATTTCCCGACAACGGCGATTATCTCGATGCTTTATATTATGGAAAACGGCGCGACTGCCGAAATCGGCATAGTGGGCAACGACGGTCTTATTGGAAATGCGCTTTTTATGGGCGGCGAGACGACGACGAGCCGGGCGATTATTCAGAGCGCGGGCGAGATTTTTAGAATGAAGGCAAAGGATGTGAAAGCCGAATTTGCGCTCGGCGGCGCGTTTCAAAAATTGCTGTTGCGCTTTACTCAGGCGTTGATGACACAGATTTCACAGACCGCCGTTTGCAATCGTCTCCATCCCGTCGAACAGCAGCTTTGTCGCTGGTTGCTGCTCAGCCATGACCGCCTTGTCTCGGACGAACTTGTGATGACGCACGACCTTATCGCCAATATGCTCGGCGTGCGACGCGAAGGCGTAACGCTGGCTGCCCACAAACTGGCAAAGAAAAAACTGATAAAAAATGTTCGCGGAACAATCACGGTCGTTGACCGGCAAGCATTGGAAGAAAACGTCTGCGAGTGTTACGAAGTCGTCAATACAGAATACAACCGTCTGCTCGGCAGAGGCATTTCCAGAACTTTTGGATAATATAAGCATTCGGGGCAATTGATTTACCGCTTAAAACTTTTATCGGTCAGGTATTCAATCAACGCATCCGATTTGACGACGAGCGGCTGTCCGCGCTTGTAGCTGACGATTCCGGCGCGGCGAAGTCGTCCTAACGTAATCGTAACGTGTTGCCTACTCATCGCCGCCATTCGCGCCAATTCGTCGTGCGTAACCAGCAATCTCGCTTCGCCCGTCTTTTCTTCGATACTGCGTTTCTCGTGCGTGTTGGCAAGGTGCAGAAGCAGCATTCCGAGCCGTTCGTCTGCGCCGCGATAACTTAGAATCTCGATGCGCCGCTGAGCGTCGGTAAGCCGGATGCAAAAGGTAAAGATAAACGCGCAGAGTATTCCAACATTGTCTTGCAAATAAGCCGAAAAATCTCCCAGCTTGATTTCGGCTATTACACTATCGGTTGTCGCCCGCGCCGAATTATGACGGTGTGCGTCTTCGCCGCCGCAAAAACAAAGCTCGCCGAACGGTTCGCCCGCTTCAAATACATTCAAGACGACTTCCGTTCCTTCGATACTGCTGGCAATTAAAGCGACTTGTCCGCCTTTGACGAAAAATATCTTGTCCGAGCGGTCGCCCGGCTGCCAGATGTCTGCGCCGCGCCCGAATTTAAGCGGTTTGCCGAGCGAGCCGTCCGGCGGCAGATGATCAATCGTCAGCGCAGTTAAAGCGCGGCAATCGTCGTGTTCACCGTGCGGAAACTCGGCTTTATAAATTTTCAATTCGTCACTCATCAGTCGTTTCTACCCTTTTATTTTTCTAAAATATATTTTTGCCGATTAAATTTGTCCGAATTATTTACTACGAATTAGCATTCGATTCGTCTAGAAAATCTCTCACGGCAGGCGCGGCGTTTGAAGCAATCCGCAAATTTTCTGCAGTCGTTAAATTGGAAACGAAAAAGACCAAATCGGTTTCTGTTTCAAAACTCGCAACGGCGTAATTTTCAAACGCTTCTTGGTAGAGCGCAACGCTCGACGTTTGCAAAGGCGCGATGCCGTCCCGACCCGAAAAAGTTTCGCCGTTCTTTTTAGTGATGACGAGCGAGAGAATTTTTTCGTTTTTTCTCAAAATCAGATGAACGAATTTTCTACCACCAATCGTACAGTGATGCGCGACGACTAAATCAAATTCGCCATCAATTTTTTCTTTTACGAGCGGCGCTAAACCGGCGTATTCCGCGCCGAGTTTGCCGGATATTTCTTCAGAAGTGTAATGCCGCTCGGCGTAGCCTTCTTCGAGAGCGCAGTGAACGTGGTCACCTAATCCGATGCGAAGCAATTCAGTTATTTGTTCGGCAATAGTTTGATTCGGGCGAGACACGCGGGCGAGATTCGCGGGCGATTGCCGCTGCCAGATGAAGATGCCCAATGAACCGAAACAGACAAACAAAATAACCGCTGCCGCCGCCAAAAGTTTTCGGGCAAATAAAAATTTAAAAGGATGCCGCTTGGCGCGAATTTGTTTTTGAATTTTCTCGCGCAAAGCGTCCGGCACAGCTTCATTGCTCGCAGCGCGTCGAAGAAGTTTTTTGGCTTGCAAAATTGCCGCGGCAGATTCGCTGCAATCGGCGCAAATTTCCAAATGTCGGGCGATGTTCCCGGCTGCCGCCTCGCCGAGTTCGCCGTCAAGATAGGCGTCGAGCCAATGCTGTACGGCTTCGCATTTTTCTTCTTCGAGATTTGGCATAATTTCTTACTTCCTTTTATACCGTTGTAAATTTTTCAATTGTTTAGACCATATGATTTTTTTACCGCTCATTTATTATTCGCCTACAACCGTTCAAAGAAATAATGTTAACAGCCGAATTTTAACATAAAGCCGTTTTTGCCCGATAAAAATTCCCGAATATACGAAGCCCCGTCGTTTCCCCGCGCGGCGGGAATAAAATCTTCGCAAAATTGATTTCAACAATAATTCATTTTGTAATATATTTCACACAATGTAAGACGTGAAAAAATTTTATAAAAGCAAGGGAGATTTATATGAACGACAACGAACAGCGACCGATGGCTAAGGATTTTAAAGGTGAAAAACTGCCTTATCCGGCAAAACAGTCGGAGATGAAACAGCAGCCGGACTCGGATTTATCAAATTATAAAGCAGCGGGAAAATTGAAAGGCAAAGTTGCGATTATTACCGGCGCGGATTCGGGCATCGGGCGTGCGGTGGCGATTGCATTTGTAATGGAAGGCGCGAAGGTGGCGATTGTCTATAACGAGAATGATTCGGACGCGGAAGAAACAAAGCGCCTGTGCGAGAAAAAAGGCGGGAAATGTTTAGTGATTAAATCCGACGTGCGCGACCGGCAAATGTGTTTCGACGCGGTTGAAAAAACTGTCAAAGAATTCGGCGGGTTGAATGTTTTGGTCAATAACGCCGCGTTTCAAAAAGCGCAGAAAAATTTTGAAGATATAACCGAAGAAGATTTGCGGCGCACGTTTGAAACCAATATTTTCGCTTATTTTTTTATGGCGCAAGCCGCTTTGCAGCATCTTGAAAAAGGCGATGCGATTATCAATACGGGCAGCATCGTCGGGCGCGTCGGCAATCCGATGCTGGTTGATTACACGGCGACGAAAGGCGCAATTCATTCCTTTACAAAATCTCTCGCCACTAATCTCGGCGAAAAAGGAATTCGCGTCAACTCGGTCGTTCCGGGTCCGGTCTGGACACCGAACATTCCCGGCACAATGCCGATTGAAGAAGTCGAAAACTTCGGTCACGAAGTCGCGCTGAAACGTCCCGGTCAACCCGAAGAATTAGCTCCGGCGTATGTTTTTCTCGCGTCAGAGGACGGCAGTTTTGTAACCGGCTGTCTTTTAGACGTAACGGGCGGCAAAATGTCGAGCGACTAAATTTTATGAAAAAATTTTCGGTGGAAACAATAGGCGAATTGATTGAAAGTGATTCGGTTACCGAAGAAACGCGGCGCGCGTTAAAGGAAAGATTAAACGCACGGGAAACTCCGCCGCGTTTTTTTGACCAAAGCGAGTTTGAGATTTTGAAAGCCGTCTGCGAAACGCTTGCGCCTTCAAAAATTGTTCCGTGCTGGTTTGCGGCAAGTGAAATTGATAAACGTTTGGCGGAAAATTCCGGCAACGGCTGGCGTTACGATTCGATGCCGCCCGACGGCGAAAGTTTCAAAATAGGTTTGCGATTGCTAAACGAAACGGCGCAGGAAAATTTTCGGGAAGATTTTGCCGCGCTCGAAATCGAAAAGCGAAAAGATATCTTCAAACGCTTTGAGTCCGGCAAAGCCGAACTCAAAGGACAATCCGGTTTTGCGCCCGCCCGTTTTCTCGAAGAGTTTTTTTCAGAATTTGCCGAGATTTTTTATTCTCACCCGCTCGCACTCGAAGAGATCGGCTATATCGGTTTCGCCGATGCGCACGGCTGGGAAGTTGGAGTTCAAAATCCATTGGAAGTTCAAAGTTCAAAGTTCAAAGTTCAAAGTTTCCCGACAATCCAAAATCCAAAATCTAAAATCCAAAATCAAGTTGATGCCGTCGTGATTGGCACGGGCGCGGGTGGTGCGCCGATACTCGCACGATTAGCACAAGCTGGCTTAAAGGTTGTCGCTTTGGAAGCCGGAAAAAGTTTCGATTACACGAAGTTTGCGACCGACGAACGCGAGCAAGGTAAATTATATTGGACTGACGAAAGATTAAGCGCAGGGAGCAATGCTCTGGCGTTCGGAATGAACAATTCCGGCTGCGGCGTCGGCGGCTCGACTTTGCATTTTACGGCTTATACGCCGCGCCCGCAGACGGATGATTTTCGGATTTTTTCCGAGTTCGGCGTCGGGCGTGATTGGTGTTTGAGTTACGAGGATTTAGAGCCGTATTACGACGAGCTTGAATTGTTTTTGGGCGTGTCGGGCGCGTCGCCTTATCCGTGGGGAAAATCGCGCAAACAAAATTATCCGCTTCCGCCGCTGCCCTTGAACGGCGCGGCGCGATTGATGGAGCGCGCCTGCAAAAAATTAAATATCAAGACTTCGCCCGCGCCGAACGCCGCTCTTTCACAGAATTATTTTCGTGAAGAAATCGGTTGGCGACACGCCTGCACAAATCGCGGTTTTTGTCAGGCGGGTTGCTCGACGGGCGCGAAAGGCTCGATGGACGTAACTTTTCTGCCGCTTGCCATAAAATACGGCGCGGAAATTCGTTCCGAATGTTTTGTTACCGAATTTGAACTTGATTTGCAGGGGAAAATCAAAGCGGTTGTTTATTCACAAAACGGCGAAACAAAAAAGGTAGATTGCCGCAATATTTTCTTATGCGCGGGCGGAATCGAAACGCCGCGTCTTTTATTGATAAATAATCTGGCAAATCGAAGCGGGCAAGTCGGACGAAATTTTATGGCGCATACGGGCGTTCAAATCTGGGGCGTTTTCGACGAAGAGATTTACCCGCACAAAGGTATTCCCGGCGGTTTGATTTCCGAAGACACGCATCGCCCGAAAAACGCGGATTTTGCGGGCGGCTACCTTCTGCAATCAATCGGCGTGATGCCGGTAACTTACGTTTCGCAGCTTGCACGCGGCGAGAAAATTTTCGGCGAAGAACTCGGCGAATGGATGAAAAATTACAATCACACGGCAGGCATTAACATTTTGGGCGATTGTCTGCCGCACGCGAATAATTTTATGGAATTGGCGGATGAAAAAGACGCTCGCGGGTTGCCGAAACCGCGCGTTTATTTTTCGCACGGCGATAATGAAAATAAGATGACGCGCCACGCCGAAAAACTGATGCGCGAGATTTGGACCCAAGCCGGAGCAAAAAAAATGTGGACGTTTCAGCGCAACGCGCACATTATTGGGACTTGCGTGATGGGCGACGACGCGGCGAATTCGGTAGTCAATAAAAACGGTCAATCATTCGACATACCAAATCTTTACATCGCCGACAACTCCATTTTTCCGAGCGCTCTCTCGGTCAATCCGGCGTTGACGATTATGGCTATGGCTTTGCGGACGGCGGATAAGTTTCTCCAAAATCAAATTTGAAATTACGAAGACTATAGAGAAAATGAAACGACAGATTTACACAGATACGAACTGATATACACAGATTTTTTAATGATAAAAGAAGATTTATTTTATTTGAATTTCGATTTGTTTTCATCCGCGTCCATCTGTGCGTATCTGTGGTTAATAATTCTTAAATTTTCTGTATTAATAATTTTTATATGGCTAAAAAAAGTTTTCTCGACATCGTGAAAAAAGAGCGCGGCGACAGCAATTATGCGGGCGACCAACATGGCGGCGCGACGGGATTGTCCGGTAGAGGATTGCCCGACGGCTTTCCCGGAAATTTTATGTTTGCGACGGGAATCGAATGCTCGTATCCGACGATTTACCACGGGAAAACGCGGCGCGACCAGCTAAAGGAATGCGGGCATTACGAGAATTTGAAAAAAGACTTGCGGCTTGTGCAGGAACTCGGTCTAAAAGTTCTGCGTTACGGTTTGCCTTATTACAAAATTCATTTAGGCAAAGACAAATACGATTGGAGTTTTGCCGACGAAGCGATGAACGAAATTCAACGCTTGAACATCACGCCGATTTTAGATTTGCTGCATTTCGGCGTGCCGAATTGGATTGGCGATTTTCAGAATCCCGAATTGCCAGTGTTGTTTGCCGAATACGTTGATGCAGTTGCGATGCGTTACCCGTGGGTGCGGTATTACACGCCGGTCAACGAAATTTATGTAACGGCGAAAATGAGCGGAAAGGAAGGTGTTTGGAACGAGCAGTTGAAATCTGATAAAGGTTTTGTAACCGCTTTGAAACACTCGGTTGCCGCGAGCATTCTTGCCAATCACGCCATTTCACAACGCCGACCGGATTGCGTTATCGTTCAATCGGAATCAGCCGAATATATGCACGAAGCACGTTCGGAACAATCGTTGCAAGTTACGCTCGATAATAAAAAACGGTTGCTCTCGCTCGATTTGCTTTACGCTCATCAGCCGGACGCGGACGTTTATCAATTTATGCTCGACAACGGTTTGACGCGCGAGGAATACGATTGGTTTATGAAAGGCGAGCCGCCCGGATTTCAAATTATGGGCAACGACTATTACGGGCGCAACGAAAAAATTCTGCTGCCCGACGGCAAGACCTGCACGGGCGAAGACGTGATGGGCTGGTATCAAATCACCAAAGAATATTATCAGCGTTACAAAAAGCCGGTGATGCACACCGAGACTAATCATTTTGACCCAGAAGAAGCGTCGAATTGGCTTTGGAAACAATGGATAAATATTTTGCAGATGCGGCGCGACGGCGTTCCGGTTCTCGGTTTTACTTGGTATAGCTTGATTGACCAGATTGATTGGGACATCGGGCTTGCCAAAAAGCGCGGCAAAGTGAATGAATGCGGTTTGTATGATTTGAAACGCAAGCCGCATCCGGTTGCGGCGGCATACCGCCAGCTACTCGAAGAATTCGGACAAATTACGATTGTGCCGCATGGTGAATTGTTTGAAATTACGGGCGCTCCGGCGCGTCTGAAAGTGGAAGTTTAATTTATGCGTTTTAAGGTCAACGATACGATTTTGAATATTCTAGAAGCGGGAACGAATAATTACAACAAAGGTCGCCCGTCGCTCGTTTTTCTGCATTATTTCGGAGGCTCGTCGCTTTCGTGGACGGAAACGATTACCGCACTTGCGGACGATTATCATTGCATCGCGCCGGATTTGCGCGGTTTCGGCGTGTCTGAGGCTTCTGCGGAAAGTTACTCAATCGAAGATTATGCAAACGACGTTCAAGAGTTGATTACTTTGCTGAGACTTGAAAATTTCGCGCTCGTCGGTCATTCGATGGGCGGCAAATTCGCGCTCGCGTTAGCGGCAAGAAAGCCGGAAAATTTGCAATCTTTAATTCTGCTCGCGCCATCGCCGCCGACGCCCGAACCAATTTCTGAAGACGAAAGAAAACGGTTATTGAACACGCACGGCAATCGCTGCGTCGCTACCGAAACGGTCTGCAGCGCCGCGGGCGGAAAATTACCTGCCGAAATTTTCGAGCGCGCCGTAACGGATAATTTACGAAGCTCGCAAAAGGCTTGGCGGGCGTGGCTCGAAAGCGAAAGCCGACGAGACATTTCATCCATTGTCGGGCAAATAAACGTTCCGATTCTAATCGCGGCGGGCGAGATGGATGAAAAGATGACTGTCAAACTTTTGAAACGCGAAATCGTCCGGCGAGTAGCAAATGCGCGGCTAGTGGTAATCGCCAAAGTAAAACATCTTTTGCCGCTCGAATTGCCGAAAGAAATTGCCGATTTGATTCGGAAGCAAGTCGAAAATCCATTTTGCGGGAAAGCGGATTTTGCGAGTTCAAAAGTCGAAAGAAGCGTTTAATTTTACAGGCAAAAAGTAAAGAATTAAATTACTTATCTCTATAATCAAGAAACTCTAATTTCGTCAAATCCCAATTATAAATAAGCAAAAATTTTGTTTCGCGCCTTAAAACCAAATTTCGGAAAATATTTTTTTTCGCGGGAATAAATACGTTTCACAAGCGACTTCAATGAATGAACACTATGGATTTGTTTTCGGCTAACCGACTTAAACCAAACGGAAAGCCTCGAACAATAACTTTTTATTTAATCTTTGAGGAGAAAAAATTTATCGAGGCGCGCTTGTTACGTTTCCCGATTATTATCGCGCCATCGCTTCGCTTGCAAGAGTTCGCGCCGCGCAAAACGATTTAAAAGGCGCAATCGAAAATTACGAAAAAGTCGTTCGCATTCTGCCCGACCCGAATTATGTCGCCTCGCTCGGCGACTTATATAAACTTGCCAGGCGCGAAGAAGACGCAAAAAGGCAATATGAATTAGTCGAGCAAATCGGACATCTGAGCCAATTAAACGGCGCGCTTTACAATCGCCAGCTCGCGCTTTTCTACGCCGACCACGATTTAAAAACGGAAGAAGCATACAGCCTTGCTGCCAAAGAATACGAAGCGCGAAAAGATATTTACGGCGCAGATGCACTGGCATGACGGCTTTGAAGGCGGGCAAATTAACAGAAGCGCAGGCGGCAATGAAAGACGCTTTGCAATTGAATACACAAGACGCGCGACTTTTCTATCACGCCGGAATGATTAGCAACGCTGTCGGAGACAAAAGCTCTGCGCGTGATTTTATCAAACATGCGCTCGCGCTCAATCCGCAATTCGATGTTTTGCAAGCCGCCATAGCCCAATAAATTTTAGAAAATCTTTCCCGCTAAATTATGCTTTTGAGGTTGCGAACTGCGATTTATTTCAAAACGATTTTGGCAAAACGCTATTTCGCGACAACGAATTGTCACTTGTTTTTGAGGTAATTCTAAAACTAATTCTGCTTTTTCGGTCGCGGGCTGATGCCGATTTCTTCCGGCTTCGGCAATGTTCCGCTTTCGTTATATTGGGCTAAGGCTTCGCTGACTTGCCGCGATTTATCGAGCCACATTTGAATCGCTTGGTCGTAGCGCGCCAGAACGCTTTCGAGATGCGACGGTTTGTTTTCAGCCAGATAAAGTTTTTGATATTTGCGTTTTAGCTCGCTCAATTCTTCAGCCAATTCGCGCGGATAATTGTAAATCGCGCCGCTGTAATAATTCAGCTTGCGCGCTTTTGTTCTGTCCGACATTGTCAGATAAGCGTCCCAATAAACTTGGCTTAACTGCTCGGTTAAAATCAAACGGCGACCGAAATGGTCAAAGCGTTCGGCGGCAAAACGCATTGCCGGAATCATTTCACGATTACGGCGCGCTCGCTCCTCATTTTTAATCAAACTTTCTTCAACCGCTTCCGTATCGAGCCGGAGTTTTCGAGCTTTTTCAATTGATTCGAGACTGCGTTTTTGAAACTGCGGCGTAAACGGATTTTGCCAGAAAAGCGCGTCCTGAGTTTCCCTGAAATCTAACGTTTTATTCACACTTCCAAGAGTTCTGATTGCCTTTGTAAATTCGTCGCCGTCAGCGCGAAAAAACGTCCAGTCAAACTTCTTGTCAAATCGTTCAACGTCGAGAGGCGCGTTTTCCCAGCCAGCAGCCGCGCCCATTGCGACGCCATACCAATCCATCTCGAAAAGCGTTTCGCCGTCGTCGTCCCAATTCGTATTCATCACGCCGATTGCGCCCGCCGCCTGCCCGTCTCGCACAAAATTTGTGATGTTCTTGACAGCGTTTTCTTCATTCGGGAAAATCAAATTAAAATTCCAGACCGAAGGACAAACAAATTGTTCTAATCCGGCTTGTCGGAACGGCTCGATTTTATTTTTAAAATCGTCGCGCGCGCCGTATTGCCAATTCATCACGACGACATCTTTCGGGATTTCGCCGAGCAAATCCGGGTGATTAAGCGCGATGTCGCCCCACATCATCAAGCGGCGATTGTAAGGTTTTAAAATGTCTCGAACGCGCCTTATATGCTCGAAATAAACTTTGCCGATGCCCTTTTCTTTTACTTCATCCGCGCTTCTTCCCTGCCCTAATTCAAAAGTTTCATCGCCGCCGATGTGAAAAAATTTTGAAGGGAAAATTTGGTCGAGTTCCTTGTAAATTTCGGCGACGAATTTATACGAATTTTCATTCTGCGGCGACAGAACATCGCCGTAAGGCGTTTCGGCTAGACTGTTATATTTTTCAAACTTTAAAACTTTATGCAGATGCCCGAAAGCCTGTTGTTCCGGCACAATTTCGACGTGATAATTTTTGGCGTAAGCAACGATTTCGCGCAATTCGGCAGGCGATAAACTTCCCTCTTCGGGCGCGTAAAGCGGATTCGACTCGCTTGCAAAAGTGTGTTCCATATAAAGCGAGTGCATATTCATTTTCAAATATGCGAAATTGCGAATCTGCCGCTTTACAAAATCCACCGTCGGCACAAGCCCGCGCGAGATGTCGTCGGAAAATGCGCGGTAACGCATCGTCGGAAAATCAATAATGCGCGCGCCTTGCACGAAAGCGTTTGCGCCTTCGCCGCGCACGAGTTGTTTCAAGCTCTGCAAGCCATAGAAAGTTCCCGCAACGGTTTTGCCGCCGACAACGATTCGATTTTTTGTAACAATCAGCGCATAGCCTTCGTCATTTAAGTTTGCCGGAATTTCTATTTTCGCCGATTCAAACGCCGATTTTATTTTTGAATTGTCGAGCGAGCCGACAAGAATTTTTCCGCCGCCGATTGATAAATCAATTTTTGCCGTTGCCCGCGCGTCGTCGATAAAATCCTGCGCGGCAAATCTGTCGTCCGCATTGCGCGAGTTTGCCAGATTGATTTTCGCGCCGTTTTGGAGCGGAAAATTTTCGTCGGTCGCTTCGATTTGCTTCGGCTGCGGAATGATTTGAATATCATTTGCCGCAAAACAAAATGTGAAATTTACAAGCGCAAACAGAAACGCAAAACCGATATAACAAACTTTTTCTTTGATATTTTTAGAATACATTTAGAAATTATTAGCCGGCTTTTTGCAGATTAAAAATTGATTTGAAAAATCCTTTTACAACCACAAACGGTATTCGATATTCGCCGAATTTTACGCCGTTTGGTAAGTCGCAACGCTCGTCGGCGTTTCGTAACAGCGCACTTTGTAAACCTGAACTCTGTCGTCGTCAATCCGCGATGCAATATACTCCAAAATAAACCGCGCCAGATTTTCCGCCGAAGGGTTTAGTTCTTCGTCAAACGGCGGAAGCTCGTTAATATTGCGATGGTCGAGGTAATTTGTAACTTCGTCGGCGGCTTTTTTCAAATCTACGAAATCTATCAGAAGACCGATGCTATTTAATTCCTCACCGCGCGCGAAAATCTCGATTTTATAATTGTGTCCGTGCAAATTTTCACACTTTCCCTTGTAGCCGCGCAATTGGTGCGCGCTCGAAAAGTTGCGTTCAATCATTACTTCGTAAAACGATGGCATAATTATTTAGTGAATTTTCGGTATTTCAACTTTCAAATGATACATCTCTTCCAGTATTTTGACGGATTCGGCAATCGGCGGCAAGCCAATCTTTTTGCGCCTTTTATCAAGATTTTTTGGGTCAACAACCGCGTCCATTGTCATTTTGCCGCCACCTTCCTTAAAGGAAAATCCCTGTCCGTAAAGTTGCGGTTTTCCTTGATGAAGGCGCAGACGGTCAACAAATCCGGCGTATTCGCTTGGCGTGATTTCTTTGCGCCTGAAGGCTTTTTTAATCGGCTTAAAACTTTTTACGCGCAAATCGTCGGTCGGCGCGTGTTGCAGAATGGTCATAAACGCTCCGACGCCTTCCCTGCCAACGAGTTTAGCAGTCGGAAAACCGTATTGATTAAAGATTTCTTCAAGCCGTTTCGTATTCGGCTTATCAATCTTTTCGGATATTTCGGCGAGGCATTTAATCTGCTCGTCGCCGTTTCCCTTCGCGCATTCCTGCCGCTGCTGGTCAACATCGAGCATTTTCAAAAGCTCGTCGCGCAAAGGCGTATTCAAATCTTGCGCGCCCGCGGCGGAAAATAATATAAGAATAAAAAGTAGAATTTTCAATTTACATTCTCCCGGTAGAATCCGTTTAGAACCTAAATAAATTGAAGAAAAATTTCTAACGAATGCCGCCTTGATATATGACAGCTTTATAAACGGTGACCGCTTCCCCGTTTTTTATTTCGGGTTGAAATTCTATTTTCCGCGCGACTCTGAGCGATTCGTCGTCGAATTCCTGACAACCTGAATTGTTGACGATTTCGACGGCGGTTACCTGTCCGCTGCTGTGAAACGTAACTTTTACGACTGTCCGCACAGTGGCAAAACCGTAATCGTGAAAACATCTCTCGAAAACTTTAACGTTCGGCGGCTGTTTTTTGGTAATTTTCAGCTTCCTGTCTTCACCCGATTTGTTTTCCGTCTGTATAGAATCCCCGGCAGGCGGCTGATTTTCAGTTTCTTTCGGGTGACGATTACTCTGCGCGTCGGCAGCAAAGGCGAAAAACAAAGTCAAAGCCAATATTGAAACGGTTTTTTTGAAGTATATTTTTATATTCATACCAGTATTGTAAAAGGAAAAATTGTGACTAATCATTACTTGGTAAAATGATGACACAATAATTGTTATGATTTCATTTCTATGGTTTCGGCAAATTTTTCCAATCCTTGTCTGGCTCATACTGCATATTTGTTTCGTTAAGCGAGAAATTCATAAGAAACTCCTGAATGTTTCCACAATGGTTGCAGTGACCAATCAAAAGACCAGGATATTGAGACCAATTAGCCTGCCGATTATGCAAAGTATTGCCTTCATGGTCACGAAAATCAATGCCAAACATTAAACTTTTTGAATAATTAAATTTTCCGCCTTCACGGTTAGGAGAAGCGATGAATTCATACTTTCCATTGTGGCAAAAAATACAGCTTTGTGGAATTTTACAATCAAGATAACGAGCATCACTTTCCACAAATGAAGTAAGTTCTTTTACCTCCCCAAGCATTTCAATAGCACTCTTGTATCTTTCGGTGGGTGCTTCCCGAATAGATTTATCAAAAATTTCGTATGCAAAATGAATGGCTGGCTCAGAATTTTTATTTCTCAAATCAAATTTTTCGTGATTATAATGCTCTCTTACTGGAATGTCACCATTTGATAAAAACCAAAAAAGTAATTTTCCTAGTGAATAGACGTCAAATGAGGGATTAACATTTTCAACAATTCCAAATTCAGCTTCAGGCGGTCTAAAACTTTTTGCTCCAACTGGTTCTCTAAGAGCAGTAAGCCGTTCATCATTATTTTCATCTTCTTCAAAAAAACAAATACCAAAATCACCAATAACAGGAGTCTTAGTTTTTTGGTCATTTAAGAAAATGTTGCGTGGTTTTATATCCCGGTGAATTACTTTGTTTTCGTGAGCGTGAGCTATTCCTTCACAGATTGATTCAAACATTTTCAATTTTTTAACAAGCGGAAGGTTTTCTATTTTCTTTTTATCAAGTTCTCCGCCTAAACAATACTCCATAACTAAATAAGGTTCTGATGTATCTTCATATTTGGAATCTACTGCGCGAATAATATTTGGATGTTCTAGAGTGAGAGAGGCTTTTATTTCTCTCTCAAATCTGGCGAGAGTTTTGTCATTAATTTTATTTAACAACTTAATAACATATTCTTTTTCATCGCTTTCATTTTGCGAATCTTGAACCTTGTAAGTATGTGCTTGTCCTGAATCGCTCGTTAAAAGTTTTGTAATTTTCCAACGGGAATTTATTTCTTCCCCTACATTTTTAGTTGTTGTGATTGCCATAGGATTTTATTCTTATGATTTTAACTAAACATCTGCGAAACATCTTTCAAATCGCTTGTAACTGGCGCGCTCGGCAAAGAATTCAAAAAATCTCTTCCGTATGATTTTGTTTTCAGTCGCGGGTCAAGAAGTGCGATAACGCCTTTGTCGGTTGCGCTTCTAATCAATCTGCCGACGCCTTGTTTTAAAGTGATGACGGCTTGCGGCACGCTGTAATCGAAAAACGATTTGCCGCCGTTGTCGTCGATAAATCTTGTGCGGGCGGCGACAATAGGGTCGGTCGGGACGGCGAACGGGAGCTTATCTATTATGACGCAGGATAATTGCTCGCCGCGCACGTCAACGCCTTGCCAGAAACTCGAAGTCGCAAAAAGAACAGCGTTTGGCGTCGTGCGAAATCTTTCGAGCAGTCCGGCTTTTGACATCGAGCCTTGCACGAAACACGGGAAATTGACGCGCATTGATACAAGTTCGTAAAGCGCGTTCATCGAAGAATTACTCGTCGAAAGAACAAAGGCGCGACCGTTTGTGATATTTAAAAGTTTGACGATTTCGCTTGCCGCCATATTCGTAAAATCCGGCGTGCGCGGGTCTGGCATCGCTTTCGGCAAGTAGATAATCGCCTGTTTTTGATAATCGAACGACGACGGCGCGAGCATCGTGTCGGCTTTGCCGTTTTCCAAACCCAAACGGTCTTTGATGAAATCGAATTTCCCGTTGGTCGAAAGCGTTGCCGAAGTCATTACGACGGTTTCGACTTTATCGAAAAGTTTGTCTTGCAAGAGCTTTGAAACATCAATCGGCGAGGCGCGCAGAAACATTCCTTTGCCGCGTTTCTCAAGCCAGTAAACGTAATTTTTCTCGGCTTGCGTGCAGACAAAATCAAGGTCGAAACGCGCTTGGCGAACGCGCTTGATTAAATTTTCGGCTTCGGTTAATTTTTCGGCGAAAACGTCGAGCGCGATTTCCAATCTTTCAAGCGTTGCGTCGAGCGCGAAATACGCTTCGCCGAGCGGTGTCGCCTGAATTTCGCCGTGCTTATCTTTTTGCGCGAAAGCGCCTTGCAATAAAGGAAAGCGTCCGTCTTGCCCGCGCGTCTGCACGAAACGCACCCAAAATTGGTCTGCCAGCCCGATGATTTTTGCGGCGAGTTTTGTTAAATCGCGCGTCGCAACTGCGTCCGTAATCGGCAAAGCGTCGGTGTCGCGGGCAAGTTCGTCAATTTGAAAACTCGAAACTTGAAAACCGAAATAATCGGCGGCGATGTCTTCGATTAAGTGCGCTTCGTCGAAAATTATCGCAGCATAATCGGGCAGAACGCGCCCGTATTCGTTGCCGCGCAAATTTAAATCGGCGAAAAACAGATGGTGATTGACGATGACGATGTCGGCTTCTTCGGCGCGCTCGCGCATACGAGTTATAAAACACGGCTCGAAATCGGGACATTTCTGTCCAAGACAAGTTTCGCTCTTAGCGTTGATTCTGCTCCAGAAGGAAATATTTTCCGGCAGATTTATAAGTTCGCTTTTGTCGCCGGTTTCCGATTCGCGCGCCCAATGGCGAATTTCCTCGAAATAATCCATCTCGTCCAAGCCTTCAAGAATCGGCTGTGTTTCAGCTTTTTTGATGCGGTGCAGACAGGCGTAATTCGAGCGACCTTTCATATATGAAGCGCTGAATTTTTTCGGCAGAATTTTTTGCAGAAACGGAATGTCTTTTTCCATTAATTGTTCCTGCAAGTTTTTCGTTCCCGTCGAGATGATGACGCGCTTGTTTTTCGACAGCGCGTAAGCGATTGCCGGAACGAGATAAGCGAGTGTTTTGCCCGTTCCCGTTCCCGCTTCGACGATTAAATGTTTTTTTTCTTCAAAGGCGCGCAGCACGGCTTCCGCCATTTTTATCTGACCGTGCCGGTATTCGTATTCTTTGTGATGCGCGGAGATGAGTCCGTTTCTGCCGAAAATTTTTTCCACCGTTTTCTGTAGCGTCCGTTATAAAATTGCCTGACGCGCGCCGAATTTGTTTGACTTAAATTTTATTTTTGGTCAAAATAAAATTCCAAACTCCGTTGCATTAAGCCTTTTTAGATTTTTTAGCAAAAGACTTTAGCCAATCCTTAAATCATAACAAATTGTTTTGAGAAATCTATTGGATGCCGGACGATTCGCTCGCGCTTGTTTTTTGATTTTAGAGAATTTTTATGAAAGTAAACACAAAGGCGGGCGAACGCCGCAGAGTTATTTTTTGTTTGGCTGTTTTGGCTGTCGCGGCGGCGTGTGTTATCTTCTCGCCTTTTAGTTTCCGCTCGCAAGCCGAAACTCAACCGAAAGTTTTATCGCTGAAAAACGCAAAACCCGCGCAAAGTCTGGACAATTACGACATTCGCACCGACGCGAGCGCAGAAGCCCAAAATACTTTGGAAAAATTTAGAATGTCTGCCGGAAAAAATTCGGCGGTTCTAGTCTTTGAACGAGACAAGGCGATTCCGGCGGAAAACGCTTTAAGAGAAAAAGTTCCGACCTTAAAAATCGAGCGCAACGAAGATTTACGCATTCCCGAAATCATTGCGCCGGGCGTAAAAAACGGTCGCGCATTTTTAAGCGCGGCGACAAATCAAAAACGACCCGACGCTTTGCGCTCGTTTATAAAAGAAAATGAAGATTTGCTCGGCATCAGCGACGCGCAAATCAGCCAACTCGTTCAAACAGCCGATTACACAAACCCGGACGGCAATCTTTCATTCACGCATCTCGAACAAAAAATCGGCGGCATTCCGGTTTTTCGCGGCGAGATAAAAGCTGCTTTTACAAAACGCGGCGAGATTGTCCGCGTCGTCAATAACTTTGCGCCCGATTTGGATTATCAAAATATTGCAAACGATTTCGGCAACGCGATTGATGCCGTAAAATCTGCCGCCGCGCATATTAATCATCAATTAAAAACCGAAGATTTAAACGCAAACGAATCGGCGTCAACCGATTTGAAACGGGTTTTCGGGCGCGGCGAATGGTCGCCGACTGCCGAGGAAATTTATTTTCCCGTCGAAGCGGGCGTGGTGCGAGCCGCTTGGCGCGTGCTGATTTGGGAAAAGGTGAATGCTTTTTACGTTATTGTCGATGCCGAAACCGGCGAGATGCTCTGGCGCAAAAACATCACCGAAGACCAAACGCAAGCCGCTACCTTCGGCGTTTACACGAATCCGAACGCGATGGTCAACGTCGCGCACAGCCCGTTTTCAATGAGTCCGGGAGCTTTAAGTCCGAGCTTGGGAACACAGGGCGCGGCGCTTAATCGCACGAATATTACGCGCGTCGGTAACGAAGCTCCTTATGCTTTTAATAATAAAGGCTGGATTTCCGACGGCGGCACGGAGACTGAAGGCAACGCCGTCGAAGCCGGAATCGACCGCGATGGCACGGACGGTATTGACCCGCAAGGCAGAGCGAGCGGCGGCGCAAACCGCAATTTTGTTTTCGATTACGCGCCCGGCAATCCGAATACGAACGCGGGCGACGTTCCCATTCCGACCGGCGCGCAGACTTATCCGATTTCCGCTTATCAAATGGGCGCGGTAACGCAGCTTTTCTACATCTGCAACTGGTATCACGACGAAATATATCGCCTCGGTTTTACCGAGGCGGCGGGAAACTTTCAAACGGACAATTTCGGTCGCGGCGGAATCGGCAACGACCGCGTTTCGGCTGAAGCGCAGGATTCGAGTGGTTTTAATAACGCCAATTTCGCAACGCCTGCCGACGGCGGACGCGGAAGAATGCAGATGTTTCTGTGGAACGGTCCCAGTCCGGTCTTTGACGGAGATTTAGACGCCGATGTCGTGATTCACGAACACACGCACGGGCTTTCTAATCGTCTTCACGGAAATTCCGGCGGGCTTGGGACAAATATGGCGCGCGCAATGGGCGAAGGCTGGTCGGACTTTTACGCGCACGCGATGCTTTCTCAACCGTCAGACCCGATTAACGGCATTTATACGACGGGCGGTTACGTTACATATCTGGGAACGCCGAATTTTACGGGAAATAATTATTACGGCATCCGTCGTTTTCCGAAAGCGGTAATGGCTTTTACGGGCGCAAACGGCAAGCCGCACAATCCTTTGACTTTTCGGCAACTGAATCCGCCGTGCGGCACGGAAATCGGAACGTCTTCGGCAATCGGGACAATCAGCGCGTTTCCGCGCGGCGCATTTGGTTCCTCAACTTGCGACCAAGTTCACGCTGCCGGAGAAATCTGGAGCAGCGCGCTTTGGGAAGTCCGCGCCAAATTCGTGCAGCGACTTGGTTGGGAAATCGGCAACCGCAAAATTTTGCAGCTTGTTACCGACGGAATGAAAATCGCACCCTTGAATCCGACGTTTTTGCAGGAACGCGACGCTATCATCGCGGCAGCGCAGGCGAGCGGCTCGGCGACCGAGACAGCCGCCGATGTTGCTGACATCTGGGCTGGCTTTGCCATTCGCGGAATGGGTTTTACGGCATCGCTTGTTTCAGCAGGCGGCGGCGCGAATAATGCGTCCGTAACCGAAGCGTTTGATTTGCCAAACCTCGCGCAGACGCCGAATTTCACCATCAACGATTCGGCGGGAAATAATAATGGTATTGCCGACCCAAACGAAACCATTCTTTTAAATATTCCTTTAACCAATACGACCGGAAAAACGGCGACGGGCGTCAGCCTGCAAATTGTCGGCGGCGGAAGCGCAAATTACGGCGACATTGCGAACAATCAAACCGTTTCGCGCGCCGTTTCTTTTACCGTTCCCGCAGGGCAATCGTGCGCTTCGCTCATGAATTTAACTTTTAATATCAACAACAGTTTCGGCGCAAAAACCGAGACGCGCGATTTGCTTGTCGGCAATCCGAACGCGAGTGCAACTTTTGTCGAAAAATTCGATTCCGTCACCGCGCCGAATATTCCGAACGGATGGACAGCTTCTCCAGCAAATCCGAATACGGGAAGCGTCGCCGTTTGGGAAACTTCCGCCGCAACTCCTTCGAGCGCGCCGAACGCGATTTTCGCGCCCGACCCGAACAACGTTTACCAAGCGCAAATCGAATCGCCGCAGATTCCCGTAAATGTTGCGGCGGCAAAATTGAAATTCAAAATAAACTACAACACCGAAGCCGGTTGGGACGGCACGACTCTCGACATAAAAATCGGCGCGGGCGCATACCGAGACATTCTCGACGCAGGCGGGAAATTCATCAGCGGCGCGTATCCGCGCTACATTGCGGCTGGAACTTTTCCAAATGCCGCGCGCAAAGCGTGGACGGGAAATTCAAACGGATTCGTCACGGTCGAAGTTTATTTGCCCGCGTCCGCAATGGGGCAAACGGTGCAGTTTCGCTGGAACGCTAGCGCCGACACGGGCGTTGCAGGCGTCGGAACTTATATTGACGACGTTGAAGTTGTCAGCAGTTATTCGTGCAGTCAGATTAATTTAACATCGAAGGCGCGCGCCGATTTTGACGGCGACGGCAAAACCGATTTGAGCGTTTTCCGCCCCGCAGAAGGCAATTGGTATTTAAATCGCAGCCGCGACGGATTTACGGCAGTAAATTGGGGCATCTCAACCGACGTGCCGACGGCTGGCGATTTTGACGGCGACGGCAAAACGGATGTCGCCGTCTGGCGTCCGTCGAGCGGCATCTGGTATGTTTTGAAAAGTTCAGACGGAAACTTCCAAGCTGTCCAATTCGGAAAGGAAGGAGATAAAACTGCGGCAGCGGATTATGACGGCGACGGGAAAACCGACGCGGCGGTTTATCGCCCGTCAACCGGCGTTTGGTATATTCAAAAAAGTCGAGACGGATTTTTCGCCGTTCAATTCGGCGTTCCGACCGACGTTCCCGTTCCGGCAGATTACGACGGCGACGGCAAAACAGACATTGCCGTTTACCGTGACGGTTCGTGGATTATCAACCAGTCGAGCGGCGGCGTGCGCTATATTTCATTCGGTTTGGGAACAGACAAACCTGTTCCGGCAGATTACGACGGCGACCGAAAAGACGACGTTGCCGTTTATCGTCCGAGCGATGGCATTTGGTATATCTCTAAAAGCAGCGGCGGTGTCCAATATACGCAGTTCGGAATTTCAACCGATGTTCCCGTGCCGGGCGATTATGACGGCGACGGGCGAACCGACATTGCCGTCTATCGCGGCGGTGTTTGGTATATCAACGGCAGCACGGCGGGATTTTCCACTGCCGCTTTCGGGCTTCAGACAGACGCGCCGATTCCGAAGCAATACATTCCTTAAAAAATTTTTAATAAATGATTATCGAAAACTGATTTTTATAATCCAGCCGCCCATTTAATTGCATTATCAAAAAGTAATCCGCCGCTCGTCGTCAAACTCGCCGACGATGCCGTGTAGAAAAATCCAGTAGTGGGTCAGTTTCAAATTAGAGCAGCGGTAGATATTGACCTAAAATTTCAAACTGACCCAATACTCTTAAATTTTTTGTAGCTTATTAAAATCAAGG
>JALYZF010000174.1 GCA_030948995.1 Acidobacteriota bacterium | reverse complement strand
GTTAATTTCCAAACGCTTCTCCGCAATCTTCACCGACGCGGTTGAAATATCCATACTGAAAACTTTCGCGCCGCGATTAACTAGCAAAATCGTGTTTTCGCCGTTGCCGCAGCCGAAATCCAAAACTTGTTTGCCGCGCGCGTTGCCCAAAAGATGATAAGCGAATTCGAGCGGATAAACGGTTTCGGCAGGCGGATTTAAGTAACGCGCAACTTGCGTTTTATCGGTTTTTAGATTCGATAAATTTTGACGGCTGGCTTCCGTATTACTGCGCTCTATTTCGACGCTTTCCCATTCGCGCAAATCTTGGCTGGTGTTTGAAGGCATTTCAGTATTACAGAATTTTCTATTATGAATTCAGTAAAAATTATTCTCTCTTTTTATCTTTGTCAACCGGACGCGATGAATAACAAAACTACGAATAAGGACAAAATTTTATAAAAATCTCGAATCATCTTCGCGGTTACTTTACTATTTTTGAAGTTAAAGATGTGAAGGGGAATTTTTGCGCGTGGGATTTTAATGTTCCATTTTGTTTATTAGCTCGGCAAATCGCGGGTCTTGGCGGAGCGGCGCGAGACATTTATCTTTCTCGAACCACGGACGATTTTCGTTACCGAGTTTGATGGCGCGCTCCATCCAGTAAAACGCTTCGTCAATTTCGCCGAGTTGAGCGTTGGCGCTCGTCATCCAATAAGCCATATCGTGGTCGGTTTTCGCCAGCCCGCGCGTCTCCTCCGTCAATTGCGCTCTGGCTTCGATTTTGTTGCCTTGATTGGCAAGGAAAATCGCCAAAAGCGAGCGTATGCCAACCATTTTCGGGTTTTGCGCTAAAACTTCTTGAAGCGTTTTAATTGCTTCGGCTTCTTCGCCTTGACCGCGATAAAACAAAATCGTCGAACGAAAAATTTTTATCATCGGGTGATTCGGCTCAACGCGCGCGCCTTCATCCAAAACTTTCAGCGCTTCGTCGAATTCGTCCAGATAAAGATGAATTCTGGCTTTGTTATAGCTGGCAACGACCGTCGCCGCCGGGTCGAGTCGCGTCAGCTTGTTCCAAGCGCGCAGAGATTCTTCATAGTCGCCGTCGAGCCGGTGCATCGTGCCTTTGACGAAATAAAGCGGCGCGTCGTTTGGAAATTGTTTTTGCAGAAGCTCGATTTCAGCGCGCGCTTTTTTCTTTTCGCCGCGCGACAAATAAATTAAAACCATCAGAACGCGCGCTTCGACCACGTTCGGGTCGTAGATAAACGCTTTTGAAAAGGCGGCTTCGGCATATGTATAATCTTCGGCGTCGCCCATTCCCTTAAACATTCGATTGGCGTAACACGCGCCCAATCCGCTATAGGCAAGCGCAAAATGCGGGTCGAGTTCGACAGCGCGCCGGAAATTGGCAATCGCCGCTTCACAATCTTCGTTCGCTACGGTGCGGAAAATAAATCTGCCGAAATTGTCGCGCCCGCGTAAGAATTCTTCATAGGCTTCTGCATTTTCCGTCGCGCGCCGACCGAGTTTTTCCTGCTCCTTCGGCGAAAGCTCAAGCCGCAAGCCTTCCAAAATACGAAGCGCGATATTATCCTGCAGCGCGAGAATATCTTCGCCCTGCGCGTTGATGCGGTCGCTCCACAAAATCTCACCCGACAAAACATCGAGAAGCTGCGCCGTTACACGCATACGGTCGCCGGAGCGCAGAAAACTTGTGGACAATACGGCGTTAACGCGCAATTGTTTGCCGACTTCGCGCGGGTCAAATTCCTTGCCTTGATATTTGGCGATAACTGAAGAAGGACGCACAACCAGCGAACGAAGCTGCGCGAGTTCGGTAATCACGGCGTCGGCTAAAGCGAATTCGTAAAAATTTGAATCCGCGTCATGTCCTAAATTTTTGAATGGCAGAATTGCAACGCTTTTTTTCTCGTGTCCGGTAAGCGTTAAAGACGAATCCGGCGCGCTGGTCGGCGTCAACGAGATTGAAGAGGTGCGCGGCGTGGAAACGTCGGAAACGGATTTTCCGGTAATCCAGTTCCAAGCGCGTTTGACCGGATTTTCGTCTTCCATATGGCGCGGCATAAAAGTGTCGCCCTGCAAAATCGGCATTCCTGAAAGCTCCTGCAAAACGAGGCGAAGGTCGTCGCGCATCTGCGCTATTTTCTGGTAACGGTCTTTCGGATTTTTAGCCAGCGCTTTGTCAATGATTGCCTGAAGTCGCGGCGGCGTCGGCTCCGGGCGCATCTCGGCGAGCGGTTTCGGCGTGCCGTAAAGAACTTGATGGCGCACGTCAACGACGGTTTTGCCTTGAAAAGCCCAGATTCCCGTCAGCATTTCGTAAAGCAGAACACCGGTCGAAAAAATATCGGCGCGATGGTCGGCACGCTCGCCTTTTGCTTGTTCGGGTGCGGCATACGTCGCCGTGCCGTATGGAACGCCGATTTCGGTAATGTCAATTCGGTCTGCGCCGCCTGTCGTCGGCTCGTCTTGAAGTAGTTTCGCCAAACCGAAATCGAGAATTTTCGCCTGTCCGGTTTCGGTCACAATTATATTTCCGGCTTTTATATCGCGGTGAATAATGCCGCGCGAGTGTGTATAAGCGAGCGCATCGCATACCTGAACAGCGATGCCGAGCGCGCTCCTTAAATCAAGCGGGCGACCGTCAACAAGCTGGCGCACGTTTTTCCCTTCGATATACTGCATCGCAATATAAAAAACGCCGTTCGCGCTGTGAAAATCATAAATCGTGCAGATATTCGGATGGTCTAGCTGCGAGCAAAGCTGCGCTTCGCGCTCAAAACGCTTGAAGTTGGCGGTTTTTTGGGTAAGCTCCGGCGGCAAAACTTTTATCACAACCGTGCGGTCGAGTTTTGTGTCTTGCGCCTTATAAACTGTTCCTTGTCCGCCTGCGCCGATTTTCTCAAGGATTTTATACTGGTTTATGTTAGAGCCAACCATATTCGGATTTTAGATTTTAGATTTTAGATTGCCGGAAAGCATTTTAAAATTAATTCTATAATAAAAAGTTCTTCACGCAATAATTAAGGATTTTGGAATGATATTCAAATCAGAGAAAGAAATCAATCCAAAATCCAAAATCTAAAATCTAAAATTGTCCGGCAAACTGCCGACTTTAATCAGGGGTAATCGTTCAGCCGCGCAACGGCTCGCCCCAGCCGGATTGAATGTATTCGCCGTTTTCGACAATGCACGGCACGACAAGATCTCCGCCTGAAAATTCAAGCATTTCCTTTTTTCGCTGCGGGTCGTCTTGCGCGTTGTATTCGATGAATTCGATGTTGTTTTCGTTGTAAAAATCGCGCGCTTTCCGGCAATACGGGCAGCCCGGTTTTGAATAAATTACTAAAGACATTTCTACTCGATTCTCCTTTTTTCAATAAAACAGTTTATCAGTTATCGAATTACAGTCAACAGACGAAATTTGACATCCCGCTTTTGATAACTGATAACTGATAACTGATGAATACAGACCTTTTTGAACCGTTTGAACGGTTTGTCGAAATTGAAATTTCTGGCGAGCGCCGGGAAGTTCCCGAAAATAATAATCTGCTGCGATGTTTTCAATATTTGAGCTTAGATACGATTTCTTACGGCGATTTTTGCTGGAACGGCGAGTGCGCCAACTGTCAGGTTTGGTTAGACGGCGACGAACAGGGGAAGCCTGTGCTGGCGTGCCGCACAATCGTTCAAGAAGGAATGAAAGTTCTAAAAATAAGCGATGAAATCGAATTGGAAAAATAAATTTACCAATTCCGAACAAAAGAAATTCACGCGCCTTTCACAAATTTTTCTCTATTATTTGTCTCGGCTGGCAAATTTCTTTTGTTTTTCAAAAATTAACTTGCTGAAGAAGCGTGTTCAAACGGAATTTCTTCAAAATGCGTAATTCGCTTGAAAGTGCGGAAACGCTCGTTGATTTCTTCTTGCGTCAGGCGGTCAACACGCTCCGTTCCGAATTCTTCAACATTAAACGATGCCATTACTGTTCCGTAAACCATTGCGCGCCGCAGTGCGTCTTCCGTAATTTCGACCTGCGAAGCTAGATAACCCATAAATCCGCCCGCGAAAGTATCGCCCGCGCCGGTCGGGTCAAACACGCTTTCGAGCGGATACGCCGGAATCGCAAAATAATTTTCTTTGGTAAATAACGCCGCGCCGTATTCGCCGCGTTTGATGACGAGGGCGCGAAGGTCGCCAATTTCCATAATCTTTTTCGCGGCTTTGTGAATGTTCGGCTCGTCCGCCAATTGTCTGGCTTCGGCGTCGTTGATAATTACGCAGTCAACGACTTTTATCGTTTCAATAACGGCGTCCTTCATCGAATCAATCCAAAAATTCATCGTGTCCATTGCGACAAACTCGGCTTCCGATTGCTCGCGCACTTGCTTTTGCAGCATCGGCAAAATGTTTGCGAGAAACAAAAGCCGCGAGTTTTTCGATTCTTCAGACGGCTTCGGCTCGAAAGTTTCAAATACGTTTAGTTGAGTTTCCAAAGTGTGCGCCGTATTCAAATCGTAATCGTAACGCCCGCGCCAGAAAAAAGTTTTGCCGGCAGCAACGACTTCGATGTCGTCCGTGTTGATGTTATGACGCTTGAAAACAGCCCATTCATCGCTCGTAAAATCGTTTCCGACAACCCCGATGACGCGCACGTTTGTAAAAAAACTCGAAGAGAGCGCAAAGTGCGTTCCCGCGCCGCCGAGCAGTTTTTCACGCTTCCCGAAAGGCGTTTCCAGCGCGTCGAACGCGACCGAGCCAACAACTGTTAAAGACATATTTTTATAATTTCCTAATTAAATTGTTATTTTAACTTCAGGTAGAACTCTATTTTTTTTATCTTACAAATCAAGGTCATATTAGCGATTTTGGTAATTTATTTCTTTTCGGTCAATAACTTAAAAGAGTCTAAAACTTCCAATGCTTCTTTTTCACTTTTTCCATCTACAAATCCGGCAGTTACTAAATAGCCCATGTCATTGACCAAATAGTTTCTTCCTATGACAGTAACTCCATCTGCCGCAATCCAACGTATTTCTTTTCCCGGATATTTACCAAATGAAATTTCTTTCTCGGAAATTAACTGACCTCCTTGTCGTCCAATTCCCTTGAGAACGCCTGAATTCATTTCATCAAAAGCGTGAGATAAATTATTTTTATCAACTGCTGAATACAAAACTGTATAAACTGTCTTTTCAAATTGCCATAAAAGTTGTTTTCCCGGGTCTCTGCCTTTGTCTGGTTCTAGATTCCGAATCTGAGTAGGAAGTTGGGAAATGTTAATTGAGAAATTACCTGCATTTGACTCAAATTTTTTAGTATCAGGGTTTACTCTATCTGATGATTCATTTGTTTTAGCCGGCAATTCCAACGATGGTTTTTCCTGTGCTGCCGAGCAGTTTATGAAGATGAAAGAGAGTATTAATAAAAAGCAAATAGTTTTTAGATTAATCATTTCGTTTACTTAAATTAAAATCGCAACCTAGATTCTAAAAAGAAAAAAGCCAACGGTCAAAGAAGGTCAGCTTTTTAGGTTTTAAATTGCGTGATTTGACTTATTATTTTTTCGCTTCAATCACTTTCAAAGTCTTTTCCGCGTCCGTCTTATATTGGCTTTGCGGATAATCTTTGACGATCTGCGACAAATAAGCAACGGCATCTTCGCGCAGTTTTTCCGGCGCGTATTTCGCTTTTTCCGCGGCGGAATCGGTTTTGACTAATTTCTGCTTGCCTTTATTTTCCGACAAATAAAAACTGCTCATTCCGGCGTAATAAAGAAATTCGTCCATTCGGGAAAACTGCGGATAGGCGGCAAAAGTTTCTTCAAAACGCAACAGCACGGCGCGATAAGCCTTTTTCAATTTGAAATACTGCTGCGCGACTTCCAAATTGTGTTTCGCGTCGGCTTCGAGTATCGGGTCACGCTGAACTTGCGGTTCGATTTGCTTTTGCGCGAAAGCGGCGGACGTGAAAGTTAAAAATATAAAACTAAAAATTAAAAATGCTTTTTTCATAATTGCTCAAACTCCTTGCGCGGTTTGATGCGCGAAGATTGTTTGAAGTTTGTTGATTCAAGGCAAACAGAAATTTAACCGCAGATTTCGCAGATAAACGCGGATTTTAGAAATTTTTTTGCTTTTTTTCTGCGTCCATCCGCGTTCATCTGCGGTTAGTGACTATTTCTTCGCATATTTGCCGATAATCGCGTCGAGATTTTTCGCCGTTTCCGCGTTCCAGAGTTCGGGCGCGGTAAAAATCGCGTTTTTGGTCGCGCCCGCAAACTGATTCGGCGTTTGTTTGGCGGCAACTCTTTTCACAGCTTCTTTCAAAACCAACTGCGCGTTTCTCACGTTTTTGTGCAGATATTCGACGACCATTTCGACTGAAACGTCATCGTGACCTTCATACC
>JALYZF010000155.1 GCA_030948995.1 Acidobacteriota bacterium | reverse complement strand
CGCTCGCCTTTACGATTGACAATGAAGTTCTTGATTTGGGAGTTGCGCGTTACGGCAATAAAAACGAGGGCATCGAATATTTGAATTTCAAACTGACGCGAGAGCAGCTTGCCAAAATTGCTAACGGCAAAAACGTTCAAATAAAAATCGGCAGTGCGGAATTCAACGTCAAACCGGAACAGATAAAAATGTTTGCTAATCTGCTTGCTCTGTCCGACCCGTTATCAATTTAAGCAAAAAAATAAAACGCCTTGTAACACTTATCTTTATTTGACTTTACTCACAAATAAAACGCTGAGTACAATAACGGCAAGAATCAACGCGAGACTAAGCCAGACGAGTATTCTATTGCGCTTGCCGAAAATTATTTGCCAGAGTCCGGTAACTGCAAAAGAAACACCGACGATAAACATCGAACCCAAAATGGCGGTGATGTAATTCAAATCAGATTCAGTTCCCGTAAAATTCTGCAATTTATCCGGCTGATTAAAGATAATGTGAAGCGAAGCCATAATCGTCGCCATCATCGCCGCGATAGAAATGCCGAGAACAAGAATTACGACGCCTAAAATTTTGACTTTCGTTTTCGTCTGCAGATTTCTGCCGCACTGCGGACACTTCGTTTCGGCGGTATCGGCTTCGTAACCGCACTTCGCACAAACGCGAAACTTCGAAGCGGCTATGTTTTGACTCATACGAGAAAAAATAAACTAAAAAACGAAAAAAATAAACCGAAAAAACGCAGAAACCAATCAACCGCTTAAAATTTATTTTCTACCGAAAATTTCCCGTCTTTTGACACCGCTCAATTTCAAAATAATTTCAAAATAAATTCACCTTCATTTTCTAATAACGCGGAAAATTTCCGACGGCGCGCTTTCATTGCCTTTTGAATCAACGGCGCGCACATAATAAAAATAAATCTCGCCCGACGAGACGCCTTCGTCTTTATATTCGGTCGTCGGAATCGGTTCTTTATTGCGCCGTTCCCACTCGTCGAGCGGAACATTTTTATCCGCCGAGCGATACATATTGTAACCGACAAAATCAACCAGCGGATTCTGCTCTGAAACATTTCCGGCGTGGTCTGTAAAAGAAGTTTTCGGCGTAACCGGCGCGCTTTCATTTCCTTCGGCGTCAATCTGCGTCAGCTTGTAAAAATAACGCTGCCCGATTTCCGCCGCCGGATCGTTGAAATTTCCTTCCTTTATCGGCGCGTCCGTCAATCGTTCCCAAAACATAAACGGCAAATTTTCGTTGACCGAGCGATAAACGTGAAAGCCGATATAATTTTTGCCCGTCTTTTCGCGCAGAAGTTTTCGTTTCTGTTTGATTTTGTGTTTGTTCATACTTCTATGCTTTTTATCAAATCGCGCAGTTCGGTATCTGTTATCGTCTGCTTTTCGGCTTTGTCGTAAATAAAAATCAAATTTACAATCGTCAACTGCTCCGTCCTTTCGACGATGCCGACAATTTCGGTTTCGACAAGAGAAATGACGCGCGCGCCGCCGCTTTTGCCTTTGCCCTTGCTTTTAATTTTTAATCTGATTTTGTATGCGTCGTGTCCGAGAGACGTTCCGGCGCGCGGATTTTTGAGCAGTTCGGTTTCTAAATCCGCCAATTCGCCGAGCAGCGAAGCGTATTTTTTAAGCAGAGGCTTGACCGCCTTCTTAAAACTTCGCGTAACTCTAACTTCGGTTTTCATCAATAAAGTCCGAAAGTTTCTGCAGCTTGCGATTCTTCCGCCGCGCGTCTTTAACTTCTCTCACGCCTGCCCGAACGCCGGAAAAAACATCAAGTTTATTTTGCAGAGTTTCGTCTTCGAGCAGCCGATTGATAAACGCCTCGCGCTCGCTCTTTTTCAAAGCTCGAAACGCGGTGTAGAAAACTTCGGCTGTTGCTTGCGGTTGTGTCATAGCGAGAAAATTATAACAAAATTATACAGAAATTAAACAGAAGTTTCATTTGTAGTATTCATCTGTTGGTCTTGTAAATATAATTCATATTTGTTTTTCAATTTCCACACAATAAAAAGGCAAGCAACGTCAATCAACGCCATAACCGAATACAATCCAACGCTCGGCAGCGTCGCATTCAAACCCAAAAAACCCGCTAGAAAATAGAGTGGATAAAGCGGAACAGCCGAATAAAACAGAAATGCACCAGCATATTTTGAATTTTTGAAATAAAGAAAAATGAAAATGCTCGACAGTACCAAGGCGATAATTCCGAAAAGAGAAAATATATCTTTAAACATAATTTGATAAATCCTGTATGCGCTGTTGAGGAGCGAAACAAAAACGACTGGTTTCAATGGATTATTCATAAATAATTTTTTGCGAAAAAGGCGAGAATAAATCTTGCCCCGACAAGTTAAATTGAAAACTATTCCGCTTTCGACGCGGCTTTCGTCGCTTCGCTTGCGGTCGGTTCGGCGGTGCGGAAGACTTCGGATTTTACTTCGTCCTTTTTAGACTTTTTGAAAGTTTCTTCGCCGACGTTTGCACGCCAAAGGCTTGAGAGAAGCAGTTCACGGATGAAGGTCATTTCTTTTGGCAGACGGTCGTAAAGTTTGAAAAACAGTTCGTCGTGCATTGCAATCTCTTTTATCCACAAATCGCGGTCGATGCTCATTACTTTTTCAAAATCTTCCGCAGTGAAATCTTCCATTCCGCGCCAGTCCATATCATCATAGCGCGGCATCCAACCCATCGGAGTTTCGACGCCGATTGATTTTCCGCGCGAGCGTTCGACAATCCATTTTAGGACGCGCATATTGTCGCCGAAACCGTTCCAGAGAAATTTGCCGTTTTCGTCTTTTCTGAACCAGTTGACCGAGAAAATGCGCGGCGGATTCGGAATACGGCGACCGAAATCTAACCAATGACCGAAATAATCGCCCATGTGATAACCGGCAAACGGCAACATTGCGAATGGGTCGCGCCGGACTTCGCCGATATTGCCGAAAGCGGCGGCGGTCATCTCCGAACCCATCGTCGCCGCCATATAAACGCCGAACGCCCAGTTGAACGACTGCATTACGAGCGGGACGACGCTGTTTCTGCGCCCGCCGAACATAAACGCCGAAACCGGAACGCCTTTCGGATTGTCGAAATCTTCGTCAATAACAGGACATTGCGTTGACGCGACGGTAAAACGAGAGTTCGGGTGCGCGGCTTTTTTGTCCGTGCCGGGCGTCCAATCGTTGCCTTGCCAATCAATCGCGTGCGCGGGCGGTTCGCCGTCCATTCCTTCCCACCAAACATCGCCGTCGTCGGTTAAAGCTACGTTTGTAAAAATCGTGTTCTCTTTAATCGTCTCCATCGCGTTCGGATTGGTTTTGTAATTCGTGCCGGGCGCGACGCCGAAAAATCCGGCTTCCGGGTTGATGGCGTAAAGCTGTCCGGTTTCGTCCGGCTTAATCCAAGCGATGTCGTCGCCGACGGTCGTAACTTCCCAGCCTTCTTCCTGAAACGGTTTCGGCGGAATGAGCATTGCGAAATTCGTTTTGCCGCAAGCCGACGGGAACGCAGCGCAGACGTAGGTTTTACGATTGTCAGGCGATTTGACGCCGACGATTAACATATGTTCGGCAAGCCAGCCTTGCTCTCTGCCGAGCGTTGAAGCGATTCGCAAAGCAAGACATTTTTTGCCTAAAAGCGCGTTGCCGCCGTAGCCCGAACCGTAAGACCAAATCAATCTTTCTTCGGGAAAATGGACGATGTATTTATCTTTCGGGTCTGGCGAGCAAGCCCACGCGACATCTTTTTCGCCTTTTTGTAAAGGCATTCCAACCGAATGCAAGCAGTGAACAAATTCGCCTTCGCCCAATGCTTCGAGAGCTTTATCGCCCATTCTTGTCATCAGTTTCATATTGACGACGACATACGGGGAATCTGAAAGCTGCACGCCGAATTGCGAAATCGGCGAGCCGATTGGTCCCATACAAAAAGGGATAACATACATCGTTCTCCCTTTCATTGAACCGTCAAAGCGCGGCGTCAGCGTTTCTTTCATCTCTTTCGGATTCATCCAATTATTGGTTGGTCCGGCATCGGATTTTGCGAGCGAGCAAATATAAGTGCGGTCTTCGACCCGCGCCACGTCAGACGGGTGCGAGCGTGCTAAAAACGAATTCGGGCGTTTCTCTTGATTCAAGCGAATGAATGTTCTGGTTTCGACCATTTCTTCGCATAAGCGGTCGTATTCCTCCTGCGAGCCGTCGCACCAATAAACCGCGTCGGGTTTGCAAAGCTCAGCCATTTCCGTTACCCAACGAACCAATTCAGTATTCTGGACATTCGCCGGAATGTTTAATTCAGCCATAATTTTCTCCCAAATTTTTTTATAAAATCCTTAAAAATAAACGGGCAATAACGCCGCGTTTTCGGAAGTATTCGATAAGTTTATCAATCCGTCAAGAAAAAGGGAAGAAGGTGAGGTTATCGGTAAACGATAAACGATAAGTTGCAGATGAAAAGTTGACGATTTTGATTTCAAGTAAAAGGTAAATTACTCGCATTTTCTTTAACTAAATTTACGCGCTTTCGGCTGGCTCTAAACTTTTTCTGTTATTGAAAAACGTATGCGCCGCAACCGTGATAATAATAATAAATCCGCCGAGAAGTGCCCATTTTGAAGGTTTTTCGCCGACAAACAGAAAAACCCAAACCGGATTTAGAAGCGGTTCGACGAAGCCAATAATGCTCGCGTCTAAAGCGCGCACGCCCTTTGCGACGCCGTTTGTAAATAAAATATATGCCGTGCCGATTTGGAAAATGCCGAGAAAAAGTATTGCCAGAATGTCGTTTGTCTTGACGCTTGCGGGTGGATTGTTTGAAATGAGCGGAAGCATCAGCAGCACGATTAAAATATTGCCGTAGAAAACTGAAACAGCCGGATTGAGTTTGAGAGATTTCGGATGACGCAGTAAAACAAAATAGACGCCGAAAAATACTCCCGAAGCAAGCGCGGCGATGTTTCCCCAAAAAACATTCGTCGCCAATTTGTTTTCCGCATTTTGCGGTTCGAGAAAAAACAAACTCATTCCGGCAAGACAAAAAACGACCGTTATCAAATCGGACGGGCGAAATTTTTCCTTTAAGACGAACGGCGACAAAATCAAAATATAAATCGGCGCCGTGTATTGCAGAAAAATCGCGTTGGCGGCGGTTGTCGTTTTATTGGCGTAAACGAAACACGAAAGCGTTCCGGCATACATCAACGCACTTAAAAATGTGAACCAATCGAGCCGCAAGCCTTTTTTGTAAGTAAAAACCGCAACCGTTATAGCCGCAAAAAACGAGCGTCCGGCATTTACCCAAAAAGCGTCCAGCGTTGTAAATTTAATAAAAACGCCGCCCGTACTCCAAAGCAAAACGGCGAGTAGAATAAAAGCAATCGGCGGGAAAGTTGAAGTTTGAATTGGTTTGTTCACGGAGAAAGTTTAGCCGCGAATTACACAAATGAACTCGAATAGTTTTATTTTTCTTATTCGTGACATTTGTGTAATTCGCGGCTAATTTAATTCTAATCTTTTGTAGAACTCGCAATAGCTTCGCGCAGTTTAACGGCAGAAGTCGTCGCCGGTTCTAATTCGACATCGGCGACGTTGCCGTAAATTTTCTTGCCGAACACGCCGTTCCAAGGCGGAATCACAATCGAAACCGCACCGTAGGCTTTAGCTTGGCAGGCAAGCCGCAAAATCGGTTTACTCTCGTCGCCCTGCCGATAGCCAAAAACTTTCATCTGCTTTCGTTCGCGCGCCGAAACGTCGGAGAGTTTTTCCGCGCCTTCGAGAATCCCGACCCAGCACATTCCACAAGCGGCAGAACGGCATTCGACCGGAATTACGCCTTCGCCGCATCGCACGTCCGCCGCGCGCCAGTTTTGCGATTGGTCGCGCGCCGCGCCCGAAGCGATTTCTTCGTCGTCTATCATCTTAAACTTTCCGTCGCCGCTCATTTTCGACGCATACCGCACAGTCCATTTTTTATCGACTGTTTTTAAAAATCCGAAAATACCCTGCGAATCGTCACGAGCGCGTTCATTTACGATTTGGTCGGGCGATTTTGCCATCAAACCTTTCGGGTTTTCCACCGCGCCTTTAGCGTTTTTGAAATCGTCCAAACCGACTTGAAGGAGCGTCATTAAACCGACTGCCGTTATGCCGACGAGAAGAGATTTATCAACTTTCAACTGTTCGGCAACAGTTTGAGCAATCTGCTTTATTTCATTTGATAAATCAGTATTTTCACCCGCGAAATTACCGGCGCATTTTTCAATCTCGGTTTTGACTTCCGTCCAGAATCGATGACCGTAAAGAAATCTGTGCGACGAATCAATCTGATCTTTCAATTCGTATTCGCCCTGCATCACAAATTTCTGAACGAGTTCGGCTTTATTTTCTGCCGCTTGCAAGGCGCGAAAAAGCTCCAGAGGATAAAAGCGAAACCATATTTGCACGGCGTTGCGGTCAACCGCGTGAATTTCCGGCAGAAGGTTTTCTAAAGTTTTTAGCCAGTCGTTTTCGCTGAATTTATTTAGAAATTCACTATAATTATTATTCATATAAAGCCTTAAATTATTTACGGATTGGTCTGTCTTAAAAATGATTTTATGTAAAGAGAAAAATTCTACAAGTAAAACAAAGATTGTGCAAAGGCTTACTTGACAAACCATTTAACAATTCGTATAGTCTGAAGTTTCGGACATTTCGTCTGAAGCAAACAGAGAAGTGAAAACTCGTTTGTTTGCTTGAAAGCGTAACGCATTTTTAAGTTGTAAAATTTAAAGTGTGTTAACAAATATTGTGGCGTAAAACTAAACGTCGCGGGTTTTGAAAAGAAACGCTCCAGCGTTTAGGGCAAATCAATCTAAACCAGAATTGTTTTGCTAACCTAAATTAAAAGCCACGCCACAGAAAAGTTGAAAAGGGAAAACACAAACACGCTTTCGTAAAAAAGATATTCCCAAAGTTAAGTTTCTATTAATTTATTTGTTTGCAAGTAACCGCTTGCGCTGACTGCCAAAACGAGTTTTGGTAAGAGGCAGGTTTAGAGTTACTTTCGTTTTAATTTCGAGGATTACGAGAAAAAATGCCGACGATTAATCAACTTGTTCGCAAAGGTCGCCAAGCGGTCAAATACAAAACGGCGAGTCCGGCTCTTCAGAGCAGCCCGCAAAAACGCGGCGTCTGCACGCGCGTTTACACGCAAACGCCGAAGAAACCGAATTCCGCACTGCGTAAAGTAGCGCGCGTTCGCCTGACAAACGGAATCGAAGTTACAACTTACATTCCCGGCATCGGACACAATCTACAGGAACACTCGATTGTTCTGATTCGCGGCGGTCGCGTTAAAGATCTGCCGGGCGTCCGCTACCACGTTATTCGCGGAACGCTTGATTCATCGGGCGTTGCAAACCGTAATCAAGCGCGCTCAAAATACGGCGCGAAACGTCCAAAAGGAGCAGCGCCGGTAAAAGGTAAAAAATAGGCAATTACGAATTTCAAATTACGAATTACGAGACAAACATCGCTCAAATTCGTAATTGATAATTCGTAATTCGTAATTGAAAAATATGCCAAGAAGAAGAGTTGCAGGAAGAAGAGAAGTTTTGCCAGACCCGATTTATAACAGCATCATGGTGACCAAATTTATAAACGGCGTGATGTGGCAGGGAAAAAAATCGGTTGCCGAAAAGATTTTCTACGGCGCGATGGAAAAAATCGCCGAGCGAACCGGCGAAGAGGCTTTAAAGGTTTTCAAGCGCGCGATTGATAACGTCGCACCAGCTTTGGAAGTTAAATCGCGTCGTATCGGCGGCGCAACTTATCAAGTGCCTTTGGAAGTTTCGCGTGACCGTCGCAGCACGCTGGCGATTCGCTGGATTGTAAATTATGCGCGTTCTCGCAATGAGAAAACAATGACCGATAAACTCGTCGGCGAGTTGCTCGACGCAACTAATAATCGCGGCGGTTCAGTTAAGAAAAAAGACGACGTGCATCGTATGGCAGATGCCAACAAAGCGTTCGCGCATTATAGATTTTAATGAGCAGTGGTAAGTGGTAAGTGCTAAACGGTAAGTGAAAGAAGAAACTTACCACTTACCGTTTACCATTTAGCACTGAAAGAAATGGCAAACATTACTTTAGACAAATTTAGAAACATCGGCATTATGGCGCACATCGACGCGGGTAAAACCACGACGACCGAGCGCGTGCTTTTCTATACCGGCGTTTCGCACAAAATCGGCGAAGTCCACGAAGGAACGGCGACGATGGACTGGATGGAGCAGGAACAAGAGCGCGGAATTACGATTACCTCGGCTGCAACTACCTGTTTCTGGACTCGCAATAATACTGAATACCGAATCAATATTATCGACACGCCCGGTCACGTTGACTTTACAATGGAAGTCGAACGCTCATTGAGAGTTCTCGACGGCGCGGTTTGCGTTTTCGACGGCGTTGCAGGCGTTGAGCCGCAATCTGAAACTGTTTGGCGTCAAGCCGATAAATACGGCGTGCCGCGTATTTGTTTTATCAATAAACTCGACCGCGCAGGCGCATCTTTTGAACGTTCTTTCAATTCCATTTTAACTCGCCTCGGCGCAAATGCCGTCGCTTTGCAAATACCGATTGGCGCGGAAGATAAATTTCTTGGCGTAGTCGATTTGATTTCGATGAAAGCGCTTTTATGGAAAGACGAAACGAAAGGCGCGGAATATGAGACGACCGACATTCCGGCTGATTTGCAGAATGAAGCTAAAGAATGGCGTGAAAAACTCGTCGAAGCTATTTCGAGTATTGACGATGATTTGATGGAGAAGTATCTCGAAGGCGAACAAGTCAGCGAAGACGAACTTCGCACTGCGCTTCGCAAAGGAACGCTGGCAATGAAAATCGTTCCGGTCGTCACCGGCTCGGCTTTCAAAAATAAAGGCGTTCAGACCATGCTCGACGCCGTTATTGATTATCTTCCGAGTCCGCTCGACATTCCCGCAATCGAAGGAACGAATCCGAAAACCGATGCCATTGAATCTCGTGCGGCTGATGCGAAAGCTCCGTTTTCCGGTCTGGTTTTCAAATTAATGGCGGATAAGCATCTCGGACAGCTTTCGTTCGTCAGAATCTACAGCGGAACAGTTTCTTCCGGCTCTTACGTTACAAATACAATCAAAGGCACAAAAGAGCGCGTCGGACGCTTGATGCTGATGCACGCCAATAAACGCGAGGATGTTGAAACGGCGTCGGCAGGCGAAATCGTAGCTATCGGCGGAATGAAAAATGTCACGACAGGAGACACGGTTTCCGACGAAAATCATCCGATTATTTTGGAATCAATGGAATTTCCAGACCCGGTCGTGCGCGTCGCGGTTGAGCCGAAAACTCGCCAAGACCAAGATAAAATGGGCGTCGCTTTGAATCGTCTCGCACAGGAAGATCCAAGTTTCCGCGTCAATTCAGACCACGAAACCGGACAAACGATTATTGCCGGAATGGGCGAGCTTCATCTTGAAATTATTGTTGACCGAATGAAGCGCGAATTCGGCGTCGAAGCCAATGTCGGCAAACCTCAGGTTGCTTACCGGGAAACTATTACAGCCAAGGCGCCGGGGAAAGAAATCTACAAAAAACAATCGGGCGGTCGCGGTAAATTCGGTCACGTCGAACTCGAAGTCGAACCGGCGCCGGGAGAAGGTTTTGTCTTTGAAGATAAAATTACGGGCGGCTCGATTCCGCGCCAGTTTATTAAGCCGACAATGGAAGGCGTCAGAGACGCAATGCAGCGCGGTTTTCTCGCTGGTTACGAACTCGTAGACATTAAAGTTTCTCTTCTTTTCGGTTCGTATCACGAAGTTGACTCGGACGAAATTTCTTTTCATCTTGCCGGTTCATTCGCATTTCAAGACGCCGTTAAAAAAGCAAAACCTGTCCTTCTCGAACCGATTATGCGAATCGAAGTCGTAACGCCTGAAGAATATATGGGCGCTGTCAACGGCGATTTGAATCGTCGGCGCGGGCAGATTGATAAAATGGAGCCGCGTCCGGGCAACGTGCAGGTTGTAACCGCGTTTGTTCCGCTTTCGGAAATGTTTGGTTACACAACGGATTTGCGTTCTTCAACGCAGGGACGCGCAACTTCGACAATGCACTTCGAGCGTTATGAACAAGCGCCGAAAAACGTTGCCGACGAAGTTATTGCAAAAGTTAAGGGAGTAGCAAGTTAAAACGGATGAAGGATAAAGACGCAAGAATGAAATTGATTTTGTTCTTTGTCCTTCTCACAGAATCAAAGTTTAGCGGAGTGAGAAAAATAAAAAGTTATGAGCAAGGAAAAGTTTGATCGGAGTAAACCGCACGTGAATATCGGGACAATCGGGCACGTCGATCACGGGAAAACCACATTGACGGCGGCGATAACGAAAGTGTTGGCAAAGCATAATCCGAAGATTCTGGTGCGTGCGT
>JALYZF010000110.1 GCA_030948995.1 Acidobacteriota bacterium | reverse complement strand
GTGCCACACAGTTTTGTGCTATTTGATAAAAAAGTCGGACATGGTTGCTCAGTATTTACAGTCCCGGAATTTTATTTAACATATCTCAAACGATCTGCCGACAAATCGGATATTATGTTCCAATGCTCGGCTTCTGCGGAACGATTTTGCAGAATCCAGCGTTTTTATGGAAACATTACTTCTCTTTAGACTCAAAATAAACACTTGTAATCTTTTGCTTTGACGGTAAATATAGCGGTTCTCAGAATTATGCGACTAATGCAGAAGCCCGCAGGCGCACAGTCAATTCGTTCTTACTTCGTGAGGGCTTTTTGCAACAGAGGTCGCACCAATCTGAAATTCGCTATAAATCCCTTTTTCTGCCGATTGAAAATTGTATAATCAAGAAATTATGAATATCGCTGAAACAATTCAACATAAAGTTATTCAATTACCCGCGCAGGCGCAAAATGAGGTTTTGAAGATTGTCGAGAAAATAGAGGAACGCTATCAGATTGAAAATAAAAAAGAACATCCGCTCACTAAAATTGCAAAAATGGCAAAGGACGTTGGCATAACTGATCTTGCTAAGGAAAAAGTTCTCGGTACGCGCCCCGAAACGGAAACTATCGAAACCGTGCTTGAAAAAGCTATTTCCGAAGCCGAGGCGAATGAAAGGACTATGGCGGCGCAGAATAAATTTTTAAAAACAGCGGTAAAAGAAGCATTGGTGATCGAAGACGTTTTCGGTCGTTTAGAGGAGAAATAGTTTGGGCGGCATTCTCCTCATTATTTCCGTTTGTATTAATGTACTGCGGCGCGACAATTCAGCGATTTTTAACTGGAGACGCGAAGTGCTTTAACATAACAAAAATAAACTTATGTTTTGTATCACAAATGTGAGTTTTAAGCTCACATTTTTAATATGAAAGATAAATCTACAGGTTAAATTTGTTGCAAAATAACTCCATTAGACTATAATTTGAGCGAATCTATAACAGATATGAATTTATCCGAAAGATTGCTCGAAATTGCCGGAGAAAAGAAGTTAATCAAGCCGAAGGATTTAACTGCTGAAAAGATTCCCACCGTTTACTTAAGCCGCCTTGTAAAACAGGGGAAACTTTTGCAGGTCGGCAAAGGACTTTACTCATTGCCGGATACTTTGCTGGACGAAAATCAAAGTTTGCTTGAGGTGCAGCATCTTGTGCCGAAAGGAGTTTTTTGCCTTTTATCCGCTCTGCAATTCCACAATTTAACTACCCAAAATCCCTTTCAAGTATGGCTTGCGGTTGACCGCAACGCGGCGGTTCCGCGTATCCGTTCAATTCAAAACCGGATTTTTCGGGTGAGCGGCGAGATGTTCAGCGCCGGAATCGAAGAGCATCAGGTCGAAGGCGGAACGATCAGAGTTTATTCGCCCGCCAAAACCGTTGCCGATTGTTTCAAATACAGAAATAAAGTCGGGTTGGACGTAGCGATGGAAGCATTGAAGGATGCTTGGCGAAAACGGCTGATAACAATGGATGAATTGTTCCGATTTGCAAAGCTAAATCGAGTTACAAATGTATTGCTTCCTTATGCTCAAATGCTTGTTAGTGATTAGTGAGAATTAACTTCACGCTCTTTGAATTTGATTTTGTGAGATTACTTAATTTTGATGATAGTTCCCTTCTTTATTTTAATCCGGGGTTCAATTTTCTGCACAAATTTGCGGGTTCCGTCAGGAAAAACTTCGACGATTTCGCCATTTTCAGAAATCAAAACGCTGCTTCCCGAAGCTAAGGCTTGCCGGTAAGCGATTTTAGTCGCGGCAGCGGCAAGTTCGGGAATTTGCTGCTCCAAATAATCAATAACTTTTTCGTTATCTTCCACAAGTTCAGAGTATAGCTGCAACATATTTTTTAGAAAAAGATCTTCACATTTTCTCCACAGAGATTTCCCGGATTGACTTTTCAATTACTGAAATTTCTTCATCGCTCAACTCAATAAAGTCATTACGTTTGTTTTGGGATAAAGCCCCGCGATTTTGCAGAATAAAACGCACTAGAAGCGAGGCTTTTCGATCAGGCATGTCAACCGCTTCCCTGACGGCTTGCATCGCCGAATCAAAGATTTGCAGAAAGTTTAGCTCTTCAGTCAAATCCCGATTAATTGTTTCCGCGACGCAGCGATAAAGAAATTCGGCAAACGCCGTTGCGTCCCAGTAGCGATACAGATCGGCTGTTTCATTTTCAACGGTTACTTCGCCTCTGAGATTCGTGGAATAATCAATAAACGGCAAAATTGATGATGAAAATGTCTCTAGACATCTATCGTAATCAACTCTTTCGCGTAACATTACGGCGGAAATCGGAAAGATAAAATTAGGCGGCGCGAATGCCCGGCGAGCGAGTTCGTGGTGAATCAGAAAACGATGTATTCTGCCGTTGCCGTCTTCAAAAGGATGAATAAAAACAAATCCAAAGGACATTGCGGCGGCGGCACAAACCGCGTCCAGTTCCGAATTTTGCAGTCTCCCAACAAATTCCATCCAGCTCTTCATTAAACCCTCCACATCTTCAGGTTTCGGAGTGACGAAATGAATTTGCTCGCTATAATCCCGCATCGTTTGACCGACAAAATTTTGCAAAATTCGCCAATCGGATTCGACATAGCGGCTGTCAACAATCGAATTTTGGAGACTGACGAAACTTTCTTTGGCAGTCGGGTTAAAATCTGTCGCTTGAGTCAAAGCAGTTACAAAACGCTCGGCGCGGTTTTTACCGACTTTTTCGCCCTCAATCGCAAACGAAGACTTTGTTTCCTTAGTGTAGAGAAAATTTACGGCTCTGGCTAAAATTATCGGATCACTTTCGGCAATTATTGATTTAGCCTCCCGGCTAAAGTCTTGTGAAATGAATTTTTCAAGCGTTTCGGTTCGCCGGATCATCGGACAATAACCCCGATTCCCCAACAAATTATCATTGATTCTCTGCCTTTGAATTTGTTTGGTTTTGCCGGTGAAATGGAGTTTAGGATTTAACAAATCAACGTAACCGGTTGGCGGAACATCAGAAATATCTAAAATATTTTCAGTCAATAATTCATAGAGATACCATATTTTACGAGCATAAATACTCGTTTTTTCCGAACTTATCCAAACTTCGAGTTGTTGTGCTTCGATTTTCTCAAAAGCCGCCCGCATTATTCCCAAATCAATCGGTTCATAACGCATCGCAAATTTTAAGTTTTCATACAAACCAATAACCCAATATGTTTTTGGATATTGTTCAAAAATAATCCCGTTTTCAATCAGAGTTTTTCTGACTCCCGCTGAAGCCTTTGACCGAACGGACGGAAGTGGAACCCGGAGGTTTAGTTCTTCTATGACCGCCATTAAACCGATTGGATACGGCAAAGATTTTTCGGAATTTTCATTCATACTAAATTCTTATTTTAGCATAGCGACACTGTGATTTTCTTAAAAAGGCTGTGAAAATCTTATTATTCAGATATGTAAATGTGAAAATCTTATCGAATAGCACGAAATTAAACCTATATTTGGTAAAATCTTCAAGAATATCCAAATGAGGCACGTTGCTAAAACTCGCAGAAAAATTCTCGCACTCTACCAAGATCTGTAGATTATCGATTTTCTACCGGTCATGTTGCAATTCAAAAATATCCCGCAAGTCCTTATTAGGCAGATTGCCGATCCAGTTTTCGCCCGTGCCGACCGTTAAATCGGCAAGCTCGCGTTTGCTTCGGATCATATCGTTGATGCGTTCTTCAAAAGTGTTGCCGGTGATGAGGCGATAAACCATTACGTTTTTCTGCTGACCGATGCGGTAAGCGCGGTCGGTCGCCTGCGCTTCAACTGCCGGATTCCACCAGAGGTCGTAATGAATCACATTTGAAGCCGCCGTCAGGTTCAAGCCCGTGCCGCCCGCTTTAAGCGAAAGAATGAAAATTTTACAGGCGCGCTCGTTTTGAAAGGTTTCGACCATTTCGTCGCGCCGTTTTCGCGAAACTCCGCCGTGCAGGAATAATGTCTCCGCGCCGAATTTCTGCTCGATAAATTTCACGAGAAGATCGCCCATTTCGCGGTATTGAGTGAAGATCAGAGTCTTTTCACCGGCTTCGAGAATGTTTTCTAGCAAAGAGAGCATCAAGACGGCTTTGCCCGAGAGTTCCGGCGCATCCGATCCTTTTTTAAGATATTGCGCCGGGTGATTGCAGATTTGTTTGAGGGCGAGAATCATCTGCAGAACCAAACCCTGTCGCGCAAAATTTTCCTTCGCGCCTTCAATCGTTTTGAGAGCGGCTTTGACGGTATTTTCGTAAACGGCGGCTTGTTCTTTGGTCAGCGAACAAAGCTGATCGTTTTCAATTTTGTCGGGAAGATCGGAAATGATGGATTTGTCGGATTTCAGACGGCGAAGCAAAAACGGTGCGGTTGTTTTCTTAAATCTTTCGAGCGCATTGTGATCTTTTTCGTTTTGGATCGGTTTGGCAAAATTTTCATGAAATTTTTTGAGCGATCCGAGATAACCGCGATTGACGAAATCCATTATGCTCCAGTATTCCGAAAGACGATTTTCGACCGGCGTGCCGCTCATCGCGATAAAGGTTCGCGCTTTCAGAGATTTAACGGCTTTCGTCTGCGCTGTTGCGGTATTTTTGATATTCTGCGCTTCGTCCACAACGACGGCAAACCATTTCGCCTTTTTGAATTTATCCAAATCGCTGCGGATGATGCCGTAACTGGTCAGCGTAATATCATATTTTTCAGGCTGAAAATCACGAGTTGAGCCGTGATAGATGCCGACGACGAGCGAGGGCGCGAATTTTTCGATTTCTTTGCGCCAGTTGGTTAAAAGGCTGGTCGGCACAATGACCAGTGCTTTTTCCTTTTCCAGACGATTTTCTTCCTTGAATTTCAAAAGCGCGGCGATGACCTGCAAAGTTTTGCCCAGTCCCATATCGTCAGCCATTAAACTGCCGAAACCGAGCATGGTGTTTTTGTAAAGCCATTCAAACCCGCGCAGCTGATAAGGACGCATTTCGGCGTATAAATTTTCGGGCAGAAGGATCGCCGGAGATTCAGTTAGATCTTTAATCGTCCGGCGCAGCTCGTCGCTCAGCGAAACAGCGGCGCCGCGATATTCTTCCGACAAAGCGGCTTGCAGGAGATCGCCGGTCGAAATCTTTTCTTCTTTCAGCAAATTGTTCTGCAGTTTATCCAATTCTTCCGCGTTGAGGTAAACGTATTGACCTTTGAGATTAACGATGCCGGATAAATTTTTGACGAGTTTGGCAAATTCCGCCGGCGTTAAATTCTCGTTGCCGAGCGCTATCTGCCAGTCGAAGGTGAGCAGATCGTCGAGCCTTAAAAACGCCGCACTCGTTTCGCCTGCTTTCTTTTTCATTTTCATCGAAATTTGCGGACGAACGAGATGTTTGAGCGATTTCGGCAGGATCAGATTGATACCAAAGAGCCGCATCACGGGCAGAATTTCGAAGAAAAGTGCAGCGAACCGGTCGGAATCGAAAAATAAGGGTTGTTTTCCTTCGGCGCGCACCAAATCGCCCAGTTCGGGAAAATATTCCGCGAGCAGCGATAGATCTCTTAAAACGTCAAACTTAACCGGTTGAAATTTTGGGGCTGATAAGAATTTGCTTAATTCGATTGGGACTGAAAGCGGTTCTTTTTTGTTTTCAACGAGGGCATCAACTCCGAAAAAGGCGTTTCCGGTTTCCTCAAAATCCCTGACGCGCAGAGCCGGCACGAAATTTTTGTGCGGCAGCGAAAAACGATTCAGCCAGAGTTGAACGGTTTCCGGCACGGAAGATTCTTCCGGTCCGGCGAAACGGTGCGGCTTTGCATCGAAAAACATTTCGCCCGCCTTTTCGAGTTTCGCCGCGTATTTCCAATCGGACAGGATACCGTTCCACTTTTTGATAAAATGCGTCAGAAACAACGCGCAGAGCGCCATAGTTTGGTTTTCACCGCCGATCGGAGTTTCCTTGGATCTATTTTTTTCGCTCTGATTTTGGAAAAATAGAATTACGGGCGGCATCAGCGAATGGATTTGTTTGAAAACCGTTCTGACCGATTCATTGATTGTCGCCGGAAGCCAGCGAACAAGAAAGGTTTTCTCGCCGGTTTCGACCAATTGCGGCAGAACTCCGCCGTGTTTGACGAGGTTAAGTGCGAAAAAACAGATTGTTCTGAGCGCGATCACCGAATCGTGATAATCGAACAGGTCTTTCTCTTCGATCCTGCCAAGCACGTCAATCAGTTCATCGAGATTTTGACAATTTCCGGCGTTGAGCGCAGCAATCTGCAAATTTTTGTCGAGCGTGATTTTGACAGTATCCTGCGCTTTAATTACCGGCGGAATAATTGCCGGGAAGCGTCGGTAGTTTCCATGCCCGGACTTTTTCGGTTCATCTTCCTGACCTCGTTTTGCCTCCGCCATTTCGTCCAAACGGGAAAAATATCTGGAAACTTCCTTCGCCGCCGATTTCAGGGCTTTGATGTAAAGCTCACGAAAATCGCCGCGTTCGTAAAACAAAGGCTTTGGCGAAAGCAGACGCGGAAGCTGTTCCAGTAAAGACTCGATTGCCGTAAAATCCAGCGAATCGTAGTTTTCCCGGTCAAACACAAATTCTTTGGCACTTTCGGCTGATTCGGCGACGAGCAGATCATTTGTTTTGGCAATTGAGATCTTCGCCTGTTTTTCGACTTTGACGCCGCGCCGACCGAGTTCGGTGAGCAGATCAAGTCCGTGGAGATTAAAGACGACAAACGGATTCTTATCAATCTCGCGCGAGACGACGAATACGACCGCCGCTAGATGTTTGCACGGCACCGCCCAATCGGGACAGGAACAGTTCATCGAAAAATCATCCCAGCGACGCGGAAAAACCTGAATTCCACAGGATTCGGCGATTTTTAGGATTTGCGGATCAAGCACGCGGTTGAGCAGACCTGAAATTATCGCCGGATCTGCGGCGACGCGATCTAACAGTTCCTTTTTTTGCGCGGTAGTAAACGGCGGAATCTTGATCGAGATCCGATACATCGAAGAACCTTGAACTTTGGCGCTAATTTGATTTTCGCCAATCTCGAAATGTCTCACCGAGCCGTTGTTCGCGTATGTTTTTCCGCGCGGCAAACGATTGTCCCAATCCACCGCCGTCAATGCGCCCAGCCATTGCTTGCCCCACCATGTTTGACCGTATTCGATTCGTGCCATTTTTGACTTTAATGTATTATTCGATTGTTTTTCAGTCAAAGAGCAAAACGATTTTTATCCTCATTACCTAATCCGGAAGGATAAATTATGAAAAACGCGAAACTTCATATTATCCAAAATTTGTGAGCCAGTAATATAAGAATCGGGTATAATCGGGTATAATATCGGGTATGCTCGAATCTTTAGACAAAATTACTATTGAATTTTCGCCCACTCACGAGATGCTCAATCTTATTTCGGAGATTGATGAATTCAAGGGGAAATGGAATGTTTTGCAGAATCTTTCACCGGAGAGATTATCCGCTTTGCGGCACGTTGCGACCGTTGAAAGCGTCGGTTCTTCGACTAGAATTGAAGGCGTAAAACTCACAGACAGAGAGATTGAAACTCTGCTTTCAAATCTCAAACAATATTCATTCAAATCGCGCGATGAAGAAGAAGTCGCCGGTTATGCCGAAGCGATGGAGCTAATTTTTGAATCCTGGCAGGAAATAACTTTAACTGAAAATCACCTTAAACAACTCCATTCGGTTCTGCTAAAATTTTCGAGCAAAGATTCCGCACACAGAGGAAATTACAAGCAGCTTTCTAATAATGTGGTTGCTTTTGATGCCGACGGCAAAGAAATCGGGATTGTTTTTGAAACCGCTTCGCCGTTTGAAACGCCGCGGGATATGGAAAAACTTGTCGGCTGGCTAAATCAAATTATTGAAAACAAGACGATTCATCCGCTTTTGATAATTGCCGTTTTCGTCGTTTGTTTTCTGGCGATCCATCCATTTCAGGACGGAAACGGCAGACTTTCGCGGATTCTGACGACTTTACTTCTTCTTCGTTCGGGATACGAATATGTGCCTTATATCTCGCTCGAAAGCATCATCGAAGAAAACAAAGACCTTTATTACAAAACTCTGCAGCAAACGCAGAAAACCCTGCGCGAAAAAAAAGCCGATTGGGAAAAATGGTGTCTGTTTTTTCTGAAATGTCTGAGAAAACAAAAAGATAAACTCTCAGCAAAATTGGAACGCGAAAAAATCATCACGCAGATTCTGCCGAAAGCATCAAGCGAAATTCTCGCTCTTCTGAAAGAACACGAACGATTAACCATTGCCGAACTGGAAGTTTTAACCGGCATCAATCGAAACACTCTAAAGGTTCGACTGCGTGAGCTTGTCAGCACTAGTTTTATTAGACAGAATGGTAAAGCACGTTCAACTTGGTATGCCTTAAAAGCAAAATGAAATCAGATAACTTAAATAACCTCAAAACCAATACTGCTTAAATATTCAAAACTCGTATCATAAAATTCGGGCTTGCGGGTGTGATCCAGCGCATCTCCCGGCGGAATTACAATTACCATCCCTTGCCGCGCTCTTGTAAGCAAAACCCTGTAGGCATTTTTTTGATAGGTTCTTCGTTCAGATTTTTTAATTTTGTTCCAGCGATTGCCTTTAAACTCCCAATTTTGCCAACCTTCTTGCGCAAATCGAAAATCCGCGTCCCACGTTATACAAGCCCAATCAAGCTCTAAACCCTGAATGTGAAATTCGGTCGCCACATCTTCGAGGTAATAAGAAGACCGAACATCTTCTTTGCCGTCTAAAAACCAATGAATAGGATCGGTCGGGGATTTTACGAAAATGCCGTGCGGTCTGAGGCGTTCCGCGTGTGATGAAACGACCAATCCGTATCTTTCCGAACCGCGCGCCTGATTTCTTAACCATTGTTTTGCCTTCGATAAATCGCGGGTTATCACAATCGGATAATTCTCGTTGACCGAAGCGAGTGTTTTCTGCGCTTCCGAAATCTCTAAATCTAAGATTTGTTTGACAAGGCGCGAAACGTTCTCTGCCCGAAATGAGCGCATTGAAACTGATAAGTGCAAATCTTTGTTGTAAACAACATTGCTGCGTGCATTTAGTTTTTCCGCGACGTTTTCCGCATTGTATTCGCTGTCTGTCAATCGCGGCGAAATATTCAGATGCCAATCTGGAAATGAGCGCTCTAATGCCTCAATCCATTCACTGATTCCGCCTTCGCCGGTATGTATTTCCTGTCCTCCGCCAACCAAACAGACAATTACCGCCCAATCTTCGTGGCGGTCTAAACACGAAATCAAAAACTCAGGCTCAGATTTATCAAAGTCCGGCTTATTCTTTTTCTGCTTCATAAACCGAACTGTTTGCTCTATATTCCACGCTCTTTGTGCTTCATCAAATAAGGTTACGTGTTCCTTCGGAGCAGTTTCATCTTTCAAATATTCATCACGGAAATTGTGAACGTTTTGAATAAACATTTTCACTTCGCTCATCACTTCGCCTTTTTTTAATTTTTTGTCATATTTTTCTTTTTCTCTACGCACTTTGTCGCGTGTTAGTGCTTCGCGCAAAATTGTGACGAGCGGACCGTTGCCGGAAAGGAAGACGCTGTAAAGCTCACTTTCTTTATCAACGTGCTTAGTGGCAATATCGAGTCCGACCATTGTTTTGCCCGCGCCTGGCACACCTGTTACAAAGCAAATTGATTTCTTTCGGTTATTTTTAGAATCTTCAATGACCTGCGAAATTGCTTCCGATGTTTTGCTAATGTTTATTTCGCCGGCATCATTACGTGTAATGTCTTCGACGTTATGCCCTGCATAGAGCGCCATCGCCGCTTCAACAATAGTTGGCGTTGGTGAGTATCTTCCGCTTTCCCAAAACGTGTTATCAATCCGCTCTCCATCACAAAAACTTAACACATCGCCGATTACCTGACGCAGCATTGCAAAATTACTCTTTATAGGGAATAGCAGCCTATCGTTTTGCGGAGTCAGCGCGATACTTTGAATCACGGATTTAGCATCTGAAGCAATCAAAATCGGCGCAACAAATTGCAAATGAGTTGATTCATGGAAATTTTTCAAATCCAACGCATAATCCCAAACCTGGTCTATCGCGTGAGATTTATATTCTTTTTCACCGACCTTAAATTCCAAGACGAACACAACCGCGCCGATCAATAAAACAACGTCTATCCGCCGCCCCATTCGAGGTATTGAAAATTCAAAATAAATCGAACCTTCATTGCCGGGTAAAACACTTTTAAGGATTCTTATTTCATCTAACCAAGCATCCTTTTGGGTTGTATCAAGTGCAAAATTATTAGCATCGGCTAATATGCCCAAAATAAGTCTTTCATCTGAGGTTAAAAAATTCGCGATTGAATCAGAGTAAAAGGCACGGTTCATAACTTTTTTAGGTATACAGGAGATATGCAAAATAATTTTAAGACACCACAGATGATTATGCTGTTTTAGCGTTTAACGAATTCTAAAAACTTCTTTTCGATGCCAGGCTAAATTATCCAAATCAGGCAAAAACTTTTCCTCAACAGGATAAATAATTCCACGTCCCGTAAGCGTCACAATATATGACGGCAAATTACTATTTGTGGTTAATTGTGGTGAAGTTATAACTTCGTATTTCGCAGAAACACTTATTAAACCTTCATCGAATCCCCAATGACACGACCGGCAAAGACACAAGCCATTTCGCGGATCGTCATTTCTGCTAATGCTGAAAGGAATTATATGTGCGGCTTCAACAATTGTGTGTCCATCAGACGTTAAAATTTTAATACCGCAAGTTGTGCAGCGATGCGAATATGTTTTGACAATTGCGATACGAAAACCTTGGCTTCGAGCAACGGATTTTATTTCTTCAGGGACAGGTTTTATTCCATATTTTTCATTTAACAATTCCAAACTGTAACGATAAGCTTCGTCGTTAATCTGACTTTGTTCCAGTAAAACAGGTTTTGCTGCCGGCGCGAAATAATTTTCTATTAAAATCGAACGTAAAAGGTCTCGATTTTCTTTGACCTGTATCAAATTAAATAACTCATCATCAAGTTTTGCGCCGATTGCTACTTCATTTATTTGATTAACTGTTGTTAAAGGAATGTTTCTTTCAATAATCGTTTGAAGCTCGCGTTCTTTACCAGGATAAGGAACAAGATGCCAAAATCCATCACTCATTAAGTAAAAGAAAGGCATTGCAATATTACTTTTTCTTTCGGGCGGCATTATTCGCGCCCAATAAAGTGTGAAAGTTTCACAAAATTCGGGTGTAAGTTCAATCAAATTACTTTTAATTTCACCTTGTGAAATCAAATCAAAAATCGTAAACAGTAAAAAGGGTTTGTATGGTGCGCGGTATTTTGTAATTGCTGCCCAACGATGACGATTGACATCGGTTCTAATGTTTTTGAATGCTTCAATATAATTTGCTAACATAAATTTGATCAGCCTAATTTATTACAAAAAAGGCATTCCTCAAACTTAAAATTATTCATTATTTTTATCGAGTTTTTAATGAATTTTAGGACTATTGCCTCTTATTTGTATCTTTAACAGTTTTGGCTGACTCTAAGTCGTTGATAATGCAAGGTTTGCTGGGATGGTAAATATTCTGTATCGGGGGAAAGTGAGAGGTAATAAACAACAAAAACAATTCAAATAATAAATCGCACAAAGCCTGTTATAAATATAACTCTTTTGAAGCTGTACAAAAATCAAAGGATATTGACGGCACGAGCGGCAAGCAACGCTAGCACTGTCAGCGAAATTAGCGATTGAAGCATCATCAAGACTTTCCCCCAGCGTGCTAAAACCGGCACGTCGGTCGGCGAAAACGCCGTGCTGGTATTAAAAGCTAGAAACAGATAATCGATAAAGTTAGGCGACCAATCGTGTTCGTCAGCTTCGGTTTTGGCTTCGGGCGTCATCGTCATCTGCGGAAAAAGAAACGCGCCGTCCTGATGACCCGTAGTTTTTTCACGTCCGTGCGGACCGCCCGCGTCTAGCCGCCAATACCATAATGCAAAGACAAGAATATTTGTAAACCAGAGCGAAGCGGCGGAAGTTAATAGCTGGGTTGGAGTTTCCTCGTGTTCTGGAAGCGCTCTAATCAGTAGTATGACTGACGCAATCATCCCGAGCGTGACAACTCCGTTTACCGTAAAACCCAGTATTCGGTTGAGCCGATTATTCTTTCGGATGTGCGAAATAACCGTCGGCACGAGCAGCGCGAGAACGATTGCGAAAAACAGCCAGCGCGGACCGATAATCAATGAAGACGGCAGCGCGGTATATAATCCGCCGACGGCAATGACGGCGACAAGGGCGTGCCAGCGCGGTTCCGGGTCCCAACGGTTTGGAATATTTTCAGCCTTATCGCTCATCTTTTTTATCTTTTAATTAAATTCGTTCTTTGAGAACTATTTCCAATAGATTTTTCAAGTATATTCATCAGAAATCAACAGTAAAGCCAAGCAATCCTCCCAAGCGCGGGCTTGCCGGAAAGCGCCCCAACAAAACGCCAAAATCAAGCGCGAAGTTTTTCTTCAAGTTGTAGTTGCCGCCGAAGGTAGTTTGCAGTTGTCCTCTGCCGAGCCGGAAATCACTGCTGACGACTCCGACGAGTTCCGCACCGAGTTTCAGATTTTCAGAATACTGCTTGACGATTGAAATACCGCCGGAGAAAAGTTTTCCTTTTGCCGTTCTGACGCCGAGCGCGCCGATTACCGTATTTCCCGCAAACAAAACACCTGCGTTCAGACGAACCTTTGTTTTTTCCGTAACGCTCTTTTGCGCGACTCCGTAAAGAAGATAGTTGGTAACGCCCGAGCCGAGCGAATCGGATGTTTTACCGGTCGGAACTCTGACGTAAAAAGCCGCCGCTAGCGCCGGCAGGCGAGAAGTTTCTTTCTCTTCATGGAGTTTTACCTTTATGTGAAAACTCGCGTCACTCAAACCAAGAGGACGCCGCGGAACAGTTCCGGGCGCATTGAAAATAGTTACAACGGGAACGTCTGCGCCGACTTCTACGTTCTTGACTAAACCATACGCGAATCTTGAAGTAACCGTATTCTGCCGGAGATTCGGGTAAAGAGACTTTTGAAGTTCGTCATATTCATCAAGCAGTTCAAAATGATACTTGCCCTTGTCTGTAACGTCTGCATCATCGGTTGTAAAAGGTGTTTGAGCTTTTGCTATAAAGGGACTTATCCATAGCAATAGTAAAAGAGCGAAGGTTAGTTTGTAATAAAATTTCATTGATTTCCCCTGTAAATAGATTCATTTATTTTCATAACGATAAAAAGGGAAGTCGGCGCTAATCTGTAGATGTAAGGTTTAGCACTGATTCTTCAGCTGCTTTCTTCATTACTTCTTTCTGCTCTGTTGCCTGCGTAATTTGTTCAACTAATTTTTCAGGACGGGTTGCCTGTTCCAAAATTGAAACCGTCGGGTCATCATCAATCACGACACCAACCTTTTCAGCAATCCGCTCAAGTATTTGTAGCATCTTGGTATTTTCCTGTTCGGTCAAAAGATTGATTTGTAAATCTAAATTGTTGCGACGCTCGGTAATTCGTGTTTCTTGGTTTTGACTGATGAGGATAAAGGTCGAAAGGAAAATTGCTTCTAAAGAAACAACGAGGGTCAGAAATGTAAAAGGAAACGGATCGAAAGGCTCGACGCCCGGCAAAGTATTTACGAGAACCCAAACGCCAAACCACAGAACGTGAACCCAAACGAAAGTCATACTTCCGCAGAAATTAGCAATCACTTCGGCAATTCGTTCGCTGGTAGTTTGGCTTTCTTTAGCAGCATTTTCTAGCCGGACAATAGTTTCGACATTCTGCTCGGTCAATTCCTCGACTGTTGCGGGGTTATGATAATCATCAGATTCAGAATTAGTATTTGTATCAGATTTTTCTATCATAGATTCATTTTACGTTATTCCCTTTTATTTCTAGTAAAATTAAATAATAACTTTACAATCTAAAATCAGTTAAAACAAAGGCTTAAGTGCAAAGTTTATGCCATAACAGGCATCTGCGATTTTAGCTTTTGAATAAAATAATTTCAGATTCTTGTGTGGCAAAAAGGTTTCTGTTGCTATTTTGTCACATACGCTAAAAACTATTTGAATTTATATATCATAGAGGTTAATAATTGGCAGTCGAGTTATTTTATTTCAATACAATAACCAAGGGATAACAAATTAAATGCCGTGCATTGCTAGTGAACTTGCCGAAGTAAAACTTTTTGAGTTGCTCGATGAAAATGACCTCGAAGCGCTTGCTGAAGTTATTGATTCCAAAAAGGTAGTTGAAAACGAAATTTTATTTCACGCCGGAGAACCCGGCGAATCGCTTTTTATCGTCAAATCCGGCGAAGTCGAACTTTTTATCAAAGATACAGCTGGTCAGAAAATTGTTTTAAAAGTAGCTGAGAGAGAAGATATTTTCGGCGATTTTTCAATGCTCGACAATCGTCCGCGTTCGGCGACGGCGCAGGCGCTTGTTGACACCGAGCTTTTCGTTTTAGACCGCGACGATTTGCTGCTGCTGTTTCAGAGAAAACCGGAGGCTGCGCTTTCGATGATGGCAGCGATGAGCGCGATGCTGCGACGCGCCGATGACTTGCTGCGAACCAGAGTTTCGCGCAACCTCAACGAGGAAATGGCGGAAAAACTTTCGACTTTGCAGCGCATTGCCGATTGGATTGCGTGGTTTAGCGGCAGTATGCAGTTTTTGCTGATTAACGCGCTGATTTTTATCGGCTGGATTGCAATAAATACTTTGCCGCTCGGCATTCTGCAATTCGACCCGTTTCCGTTCGGACTTTTGACGATGATTGTGTCCTTAGAAGCGATTTTCTTATCTTGTTTCGTCCTTATCAGTCAAAATCGGCAGGCGGAAAAAGACCACGTTCGCTCGGACATCGAATACGAAGTCAACATCAAAGCCGAACTAGAAGTAGCGCATCTGCACGAAAAAACCGACCGCATCTACGAGCAAATGCTCGACAAATTATCAAAACTCGAAAAAATGATTGTTAAATAATTTTCGATTTATATGCGAGCAAAAATACAAAAATCAACACAATTTTTGCTCGATTACATTCTCCTTTTATGTTTGATTTTATATTTATCCGAAGGTTTTAAAATTCTCATTGACACAAACTCAAATTTGAAATTAAACTTTACAAACATTCTCTAATTTTAATTAAATTTTCCGAAGGAAATCCGAACACCTATGAAAACCCGAAAAGTTTCTTTGCTGGTTTGTCTCAGCGTAATACTGGCTTTATTTACGGTCAATGCTCAAGCTGTTTTGGCGCAGGATGATTATCAGGCGAAACGCGCAAAGGCGTTTAATCTGCTCAAACAAAATAATTTTACCGACGCGCTGCCGCTGCTCGAAGAACTTGCCAAAGCTAATTCGGAGGATGCGGAAGTGTTGTATTACGCCGGTTATCTGACATTTACGACCGCGCAGCAGAATACCAAAGACATCGAACTACGAAAAAAAGCCGGTCTAAAAGCGCGCGCTTATCTGCTTCGGTCGCAGCAATTGGGCGCTGACAATGCGTTGCTGCGAAATATGCTCGCGGACATTGCGCCGGACGGAACAATCGACTCGATAAAGTTTTCAAACAACGTCGAAGCCGATAAAATTCTGCACACAGCCGAAGAAGCCTTCGCGGGCGGCGATTTTAAATCGGCGCTCGACAATTACGCAAAAGCTCTCGCGCTCGACCCGACGCTTTACGAAGCCGCGCTTTATACGGGCGATATTTATTACAAATCGGACAAACCCGAAAAGGCGAGCGAATGGTTTGCCAAAGCGATTGTAATTGACCCGAATCGTGAAACGGCTTATCGCTATTGGGGCGACAGCTTGACGAAAGAAGGCAAAAATAAAGAAGCACGCGAGAAATTTATTGACGCTTACGTCGCTGAGCCTTACAGCAAATACGCGCAATCTGGACTTGTCAATTGGGCAAAAGCAAACAGCGCGACGCTCGGGCATCCGGCGATTAACATTCCAACCGACGTTTCTTCAACCGACGGCAATACAAAAATCACTTTGGATCCGGCTCTGCTCGGAAAAGATAAAAACGACGGCTCGTCCGCTTGGTTTGTTTACGGTTTAGCCAGAGCAAGCTGGACGGCAGGCAAGAACGGAAAACCGAGCGAAAATTTCGCCAAAGCATATCCGAACGAGACCAAATATCGCCACAGCTTGGCGGAAGAAATGGACGCGCTGCGGATGGTTTTAACTTCTCTGGACGAAGCAATCAAAAATAAAAAGGTTAAAAACCTAGACCCGTCGCTGGAAAATCTGAAAAAATTAAACGACGCAGGCTTGCTTGAGGCTTACGTTTTAATGGCTAAATTAGACAACGGACTTTTTCAAGACTACAAATCTTATTTGAATACGAACCGTGATAAATTGCGCCGTTATGTAAACGAGTTTGTAATCAGCGGCAGGAAATAAAATCCTGCGGGAAATATAAAACGTAAATCAAAAAAGAAAAACAACCGCGAAAATTGCACGACCGGCTATAAGTTTTTAACGGAATCTTCGCGGTTGTTTTTCTTTTCAAACGGCAGCGGCGGCGGCTCTTCGCCTTCTTTCGGAGCTTCGCGGTTCAGCATCGCGTAGATACTCATTATTTCTTCAATCCATTTTTTCGCCTCTTCGTTTCCCGCGTCGTATTTCAAAGCGCGCCGATAATCGCCGAGCGCCGAAGCATATTGCCGCGCGTCGGTCAGCGCAACGCCGCGCCTTACGTAGGATTCGGCAAGAGATTTTTTCGCCGCGTCGTCTTTCGGTTTGGTTTTCAAATTCCTCGCGTTTTTAGAAATTTCTGCGTCAAACTCGCTCGTATCTATCGGATTGCCGCTCTGCGTCCATTTGGTTTTCGTCTCAGATTTGGGAATGACAACGCCGGAATTTTGCGGAGTATTGCTCAAATTACTTGGTTGCGAATGACCGGAAACGATTAGCGAATTGCCGGAACTCTGCACGGAAGCATTTGTATTTACCGATTGTTGCGTCGCGCTATTGCAGCCGATTAAAACAGACGCGGCAAAAATTAAAATTGCGATTTTCTTCAACATAAATTTATAACAAAAATAAATATTATTTTATCATAACTGCTTTGAGCCTAAATTTCATATTTTCGTCGCGAACAAAAATACTTATAACTAAAATTCAAGAATCTGTTTTCCCGTCCGGTGCTCGAACTGTTCACAGAGTGCGGGAACATCGCCGTTCGGGTCGTCACGGACGATTTTCTCGACGCGCCAGAGCGGAAAAAACTGCTCGCTCAAACCGTAAAAAGTTTCGTCATTTGCAATACTACGAACAAAATCTTCAAAAATATTTAAATCAATTCCGCGCACAAAAACTCCAGTTTGATTTATCTCACGAAGGACGCCCCAAATCTTCTCGCGCGGATTTTGCAGAATTACGGTAACAACGTCGTCTGTTTCGATTTTCATTTAATCATTTAATCACAAATATGATATAAAATAAGAAAAACCTTAACGTTTCGGCGCATTTTTCTTGTCCAGAAATTGCCTTAAAATCGTTTTATGCACATCACGAAAATCGAACTCGAAGACATTAAATCTCACCAGAACGCTAAATTTGAATTCGAGCGCGGAACAACCGCTATCACGGGCGAAAACGGTGCGGGGAAAACGACGATCATCGAAGCCGTCGCGTGGACTTTGTTTGATTTGCTTGATTATAAAAAAGAAGATTTCGCTCGTCGCGGAACGAAAAAAGGTATCGCGCGAATTACGTTTGAAAGCGGTTTGGACGAACGTTCTTATACGGTTTATCGAGATACGGCGACGGGTTATTACGTTTATGACAACCAACTGAAGACGCGCATTGCCGAAAAAAAAGAAGAAGTTACCCGATTTCTTTGGCAGCATTTAGGCGTCGAAGCCGGAACGGATTTAGAATCGCTTTTCCGCCGCGCTATCGGTGTTCCGCAGGGAACTTTTACGGCGATTTTTCTTGAATCGGCGACCGAGCGCAAAAAGGCTTTTGACAAACTCTTAAAGGTTGAAGAATATCGTCAGGGAGCGGAAAAACTGCGCGAGACGGCGCGTTATATTGACAATCAAATCACCGCCGTCAGAGAAAAAATCGCGCGTGCCGAGGGCGAACTCTCGCGGCTTGAGCAAGTCGAAAATGAACACGAAATCTACACGAAACAAGTTAAAGAATTCGGCGTTGCGTTTGAAACATTAACAGTAGAAACTTCGGAAAAAAGCGAAGTTGTCAAAGCATTTGACGAAAAGGAAAGTGCAGTTAATGAATTAAAAACGGTGCGAGACAATATTCAATCTGTAAGCCGAAATGCCGAATTTGTTTTGAAACAAAAGGAAAGTGAAAGAAATTTGGCTTCTTCTGCATCCGAAAAAATCAAACTTGTCGAAAGCGATTATAAAATTTATGTTTCGGCTGTCGCGGAACTAAAAAATCTCGAAATGCGGCGAATGGAACGCGACCGGATTCGCACCGAATTAAATAAGATTGAAAATAAAATCACCAGCGCGCAAGCCGAACAGAAAGGCTGCGGCGATAATTTGAAAAAAGTTGCCGAAGCGCGCGAAAACATCGCGAGAATTCAGCCGCAAGTCGCCGAACAAGAAAAATTAGAGAAACAGCGCGAAAATTTGCGAACTGATTTGGCGGACGCGAAAGCCGCCGAAAATCAAGTTACAACTTACGAAGAAAAGTTAAAGCGTTTGCGAACGAATTTGGCGGAAATCAACGAACAAATTAAATCCGCCGAACAGAAAAGCGCGGGCGTGGAAAATTCTGAAAACTTGCAAAAGCGCGATACGGAAATTGTGCAGGAATTAGCTCGTCTGCGCGCCGTTCTCGAACGCGACGAGCAATTTGAGCGCGAAGTCGTCGAGAATCTGGTCAAAAATCATTTCTGTCCGATTGTGTCGCAGAAATGTCTGAACCTCGAAACGGGAAAAGCGTCGGAAACTCAAATCGGCTCGAAGAACGGCGACGGCAAAGCGCAAATTGCAACTCTTGAAATAGAACAAAAAACAGTTTCGTCAACTCTCGCCAAAGCGCGCGACGCCGAAAAATTCTCCGCAGTTCTGCAAACTTTGATTCCGCAGAAAAACAAAACTTTGGAAGAAGGAACACACTTGCGAAAGGAGCAGGAAACTTGGAAATCGCGTGCGGAAAATTTGTCGAAAATCACAGGCGAGCTTTCCGAAATTGAAACTAAATTAAACACGCTGGCGAATCCAAAAGCAAAACTCGTCGCCTATGAAAACGAAATAAAGCGCGAAAGCGATTTAAAGGAAAAGCTATCGCAAACAGAGAAAAATCTTGTTCGTCTTGAAGACGAAAAAACGAAGTTTAATCAACAACTATCGCAGTTTGAAGCGTTAGACGCGGAATGGAAACGTCTTTCCGACGAACGCGATAAAACGGCGAGCGCGCACAAAGAATTTCTGTCGAACGAAGCGTTAGCAAAAACTTTGCCAACGCGCGAAAGCGAATTTGCGAACGCTAAGGCGGCGGTTGAAAAGTTGAAAAAAGACTTGGCGCAAGCGGAAACCGATTTTGAAACGGCAAGCAAAGATTACGACCGCGAGCGGCATCTGACTGAAAAAGCCGCATTGCTCGAAGCGGAAAAACGTCTGGCGGAAACGGGCGCGAATCTTGAAAATGCAAAGCGTTTCCAAAAACAACTTGCCGCCGAATTAGACCGTCTGTCGGAAACTCTGCGCGCGATGCAAAACGAATTTCGGGAAAAGGAACGTCTTGAAAAACTATCGGAAGCGACGGCGTTTATCCGCGAAACTTTAAAGGAAGCCGCGCCGCGCGTCGCCCGCAATTACGTCCATTTCGTTTCAATCGAAGCCAATCGAATGTTTCGTGAAATCAGCGGAAGTGCCGAACGAACCTTGAAATGGACGGAAGATTACGGCATTGTTTTAGAAGAAAACGGATACGAACGCCCGTTTGTCAATCTTTCGGGCGGCGAGCAAATGGCGGCGGCTTTGTCGGTTCGGCTCGCAATTTTGATGCAGCTTTCCGATATTCGCCTTGCGTTTTTCGACGAACCGACGACGAATATGGATG
>JALYZF010000093.1 GCA_030948995.1 Acidobacteriota bacterium | reverse complement strand
CTGCATCCCCTTGCGGTCGTCGTGCTGGGCGGCATTTTAACTTCAACCTTGCTCGACCAAATCGTAACGCCTGCCGTGTTTTTCAAATTCGGCAGACCCATCGCCGCGAAAATTATTGCGATGCGCGAAGCCCAGAAAGAAGGGCGCGAAGACGAGTGGGGCGAGGCGGAAAGCGAGCAGCAGCACGACCGCGATGTGCCGCCGTTTGGCGAGCGAATGCCGAATCCGGCAGCTTGAGTGGCGAGAAGTTCGATTTTTCAATAGAGCGGGAGATGCGGGAAAGCTATGAGTATTAAAATGATTGGTATTCTCGTCGGAGTTTCAGGCTTCGGGTTGTTCGTCTGGCATATGGTCAAGGTAATAACTAACCAGGATTATGACGAGCAGAGCTTTGTCACACACCAATGGTTATCGTTAATCGGCGGCTTGTTGATACTGCTCGGCACCGCCGTTTACATCATTGGGCGTGGACGCAGAAAACGTAAGGCATAAAATTGTATCTTTTCGATTTTAGAAAGATAGACCTATGAGGCTGTTAAGCTGTTTTGCGGGTGGTCGGCTGCCTTTGGCATCTGGGTGTTCTCCTGTGCCTGTTTAGGAACAAAGGCAGCCGATAAAAAACGCAAATGCCAGCCTCTCCAAATTTAATTTTGTAAGTGCGCGCGGGCGGCGCGAAATATAAGTTGGAGACGAGTCGGGTGAGATAAGTAATGACGAACACGATTGACATTATTTTATGGATATGGTTTGCGCTGACCGCAATTTCCGTGGCGTATGTCGCTTACGATTTATTTACCAGCACGCCGGAGATGAAAGTGATGAAGTGGGGCTGGATTCTGGTTACGCTATACACCGGAATCGTCGGACTCGTCATCTACTGGTTTTCGTGCCGCGAGCCTGCGCCCGGAACGCACGAAAAATTTATCGCGCCGCTTTGGAAACAATCCGTCGGATCGACGATTCATTGTATGGCTGGGGACGCGACTGGAATTATCGTCGCGGCGGCGATTACGAGTCTTTTGGGATTACCGATGGGCGTTGACGCAGTTATCGAATATTTTGCGGGTTTCGCTTTCGGATTGTTTATCTTTCAGGCGCTCTTTATGAAAGATATGCTCGGCGGAAGCTACTGGCAGGCGGTTAAAAGCACCGTTCTTCCCGAATGGCTTTCGATGAACGCGGTGATGGCGGGAATGATTCCGACGATGATTATTTTAATGACGCGCGATATGCGGGCGATGGAGCCGTGGAGCGTCAGGTTCTGGGGCATTATGTCGCTCGCGACCTTAATCGGCGCGGTTCTTGCTTATCCGGTTAATTTATGGCTCGTCGCTAAAAAATTAAAGCACGGAATGGGAACCGAACGCGCGCTCGGCAAAGGCGGCGCGAAAACCGAAACCGACCGAAGCGAGAAAGCTAATCAAGCAGAAACGATATCCGCCGCGGGACATGATATGTTAGCGATGCCGGAAATGAGCAAAACGGCGATGACTGGTATGAAAATGGACAAATCCGAAATCGCCGGAATGCAAACCGCCGCGAAGGACAGCATCGGTAGAGATGCGTCGTCAACCGCTATAGTCGCCGCACCGCACGATATGACCGCGATGGGCGGAAAAAAGATGGACGGGATGAATATGGGCGGCAACGTCCCTATTTCGAGCAAACTAATTGTTACGCTTATTACTTTACTAATGCTCGCGGGCGGCGGATTCCTTGCCGCGAGTTACGGCGACCTTTCAATGCGGGCGATATGAAGCAAATGCCGACCGGCAATATGCAAATGAACAATATGAATAATCGGTAAGTTTAACGCTTTGTTTGCCTCGCCTAAGGAGTGAAAAATTATGAGGATAAAATTGTTTGTTTTGCTGATGATTTTATTCGCGTCCGCCGGATTGTCGCTCAAATTCTCGCCCGGCTTAAACGCGCAGAGCAACGGAATGATTCCAAAGCGTTGGAAGTAAAGGAGCATTGATGATTTCAGGACAACCTTTTCAAAAGCGCGGCGATCTCGTCAGCCATTTCGCGCCTCGCCCTCGCCGAGATATTTTCCGCGACGATGGCTTCGCCGACTGCCGCTAGATGGTCGCCGAGCATATCGCTTTGAACGCGGCGCAGGGCGTTAATGATTGCAGAGATTTGATGAACGATGTCGAGACAATTGCGCTCGGCGTCAATCATTTTTGCCAACCCGCGCACCTGTCCTTCGATGCGGCTGAGGCGCGGCAATTGCCGGTCGTGTTTGACTTCAATGCCGCCGTGCGCGGCTTTGTTTGAATCTTTGTTTTTTTTCAATTTCGCTCTACTCCTTATCCTGTCTAAGGTGCGGCGAGAAAAGACGGGAGCTTTAGTTTGCTGCTAAAACACCGTCGCCAAACGAGCGGCGGGAGAGTGTCGCCACACTCTTTCCGTCGCTTAATAAAGCATCTTCGCCCGAAAGTTCTCTTTTTGTAAAGAGCAAACACAGCGTCTGGATGCAGGAGTTTTAACTCGAAGCCGTTCCTATTTCTGAAACATACCTTACAAGGGTATGCTATAATGTAAATTTACGGAAATGTCTTTTAAGGCAAAGCTGGTTTTTTGCGGAATTCGGTGCCAGGTTAGGCGAATCAGGTCGCACTTATTCGCGCCGAATATTTAACTAACAAGGAGGAAAAATTTATGGCAATGCAGACAGACCCGGTTTGCGGAATGCAAATCGAAGAATCGACGGCTGCCGGTGAATCCGAATACAACGGACAAACCTTTTATTTTTGTTCGGCGGCTTGTAAAACCCGGTTCGACGACGAGCCGGAAAAATACGTCAATCAAACCGATAAGAGTTAATCGAAGCATATTTCTGCTTTCCGACTGACTCTTTTTTATTCCGACCTTGCGAATCGGCAGGAACAGAAATGGCTACCGGCTCGGCAATCGCTATCAGCCGAGCGTCTGGGGCGCGCGGCAATTAACTCCCTGGCTAAGTCTGTCCGCCCGCGCTAATGGCGACGTCTGGCGAAACATTCGAGGTGCGGATGCGGCTTTAGACATTATGGATGAACCGACAAAAGACCCGACGCTTCAAGGCGGAAAGCGGCTCGACATCACATTGGGGATGAGCATTCACCCGACTGAAGGGTTTTTGAAAGAGAGCCAATTTTTTGTGCATTTCAACAAACCGATTTGGCAATCGTTAAATGGACCCCAACTACAGAGGCGCTGCACAATTAGACTGGGCTGGCAGCGGGAATTTTGAGCCTGCAGGGGTGGGAGCAGTAGAAGTGAGATTTTATCCATACTACCCAAAAGTTCTAGCACTCGGCGGAGTTATTTTAATGGGGATTGGTCTCTACTTTATCTTTCTGCGCCCGCCTTTATTGCCGGAGGATGCACGGTATATGGATGCCAGTTTAACTGGAATTCAAGTGGCTGCACCGAGTCTTTTCCGATGGCTGCAAAAAGTTTTTTGGGTAATGGGCGGGTATATTTTCACAAATGGTTTGTTGACAATTTATATTGCCTTTTCATCTTTTAGAGCGCGAGCGCAAGGCGCATTTTCGGTGATTGCCTTTGCCGGATTAAGTTCTATCGGCTGGATGACCGTCGTAAATTTTATTATTGGCTCTGACTTTAAGTAGCTTCTTTTGATGTTCGCGCTTGTGTGGGCAGCCGCTTTAATACTTTATCGAATAGAAAAATCAATTTAACAGAATAAATGAGGAGAAAAAGAAAATGAGTTGTTGTAGTGATGTTATGAAACCAATCGAGGTGTCTTCGTGCTGCACGCCGAAAGACACGGCGGCGGCGGCCGCGCAAGCGATGCGCGAATCCGGTTGCGGCTGCGCGCCGGTGGTTGAGAATAAACAGAAACTCAATCTGGTCGGCGTCGTCACCGAGCGTGACATCTGTCACGGCGTAGCGGCTGACAATAAGCTTGCTTCGGAAGTCCGCGTCGAAGAAATTATGCGTCCCGCCGCGAACGCTTGCTGCGGCGCGGAAGAATCTGTTGAAGTAGCGCGCCGAAAGCTCGCCGAACATCAGGCAACAAGTTTGCCGGTCGTCAACAAAGCGGGCAGTTGCTGCGGCACGATTAGCCTTCACCATATCCAAAAGAATTAGTGCGAAAGTCGGGCGCTTAAGCGGTAGCCGCGGAAACACGAGCTTTTCGTGTTTTCAAATAAAGATTCTAATGAGCGAGAAAATTAATTTAAAAAGCCTTACGCTTTGCCTGATGTTGCTCTTCGCAACGGCATCTCGGGCGGCAGCGCACGAAAAGTGGTTTCACGAAACCGAAAATTACGCTCTGCGCTGGGATTTATTTTTTCGCCCGCTGCCGCTTGCGTTCTTTGGCGCGGTATTGCTCGCAACTTTCGCCGCGTGGGTTTATTGGCGAAAGCGCAGGCGAGGATTTGTGCCGGGACCGGAAGATTTCGGCACAACCGACGACCGCCGCGCGGCTTTATACGGTTTGATTCCCGCCGTTCTCGGAATCCACGTCGCCGTGCCGCTGCTCGTAAGCGGCGTCCAGGGCGAACTGTTTACGCCGAATAATAAACTGCCCGGCGTTTGGATGTATGCGCTTGGTTTGGCGCAAACCGGCATCGCGCTGGCGATTTTCTACGGCGCGTTGACGAGAATCGCCGCCGTCGCGCTCGCCGTTTTGTGGTTTGCCGGAATCTTTCTAGTCGGGGTTGAGCCGATGCTCGAAAGCGCGATGTATTTGGGGTTCGCCGCATTCTTTTTTCTCGCCGGGCGCGGTCCGATTTCGATTGACCGCCTTCTGTTGCCGAAACTTGAGCCGTCCGCGCAGTTGATGGAAAAAGCTGTACCGGCTTTGCGCGCCGGGCTGGGTTTGAGCCTGATTGTCGTCGCCTTTACCGAAAAGTTCGCCAACATTCCGCTTGCTTCGGCTTTTCTCGAACGCTATCCGCTGAATTTTACTGCCGCACTCGGCATTCCGATGTCGAACGAGACGTTTATTTTATGCGCCGGTTCGGTCGAGCTGCTCGTCGGTTTATGGATTCTGTTCGGAATTTTTCCGCGCGAGATTATCTTGATTGCGTGGATTCCGATTAACTTGACCTTAACGATTTTCAACTGGACCGAGCTGATCGGGCATCTGCCGATTTACGGCATGCTCGCCGTGCTGCTCCTCTGGTCGGCGGGCGGCGAAAACCTCGCGCTCTGGCTCAAAGGGTTGCGGAGAGGACCGTTGGCGATTTTGGGACACGACGCGCAATCGCCGCCCGATTCGAGCGCATAATCGCCAAACAAAGGACAACAGAAATAGCTCGCGCCTGTTTCACTCGTTTAGCAAATGTGTTTTCAGGGATAACTCGAAAAATGAAACTGAACCGAATAGAAAAATTTTTGATGAACAATCCGGTTCGCTCCCTTATCCAGCGCAAGCACGAAGCCGCAATTTTGGAAAATCTGGGAGGAAAAACGACGGGCGAGCGCGTTTTGGAAATCGGCTGCGGGCGCGGCGTGGGGACGGAAATTATTTTTGAACGCTTTCGGGCAAGCGAAGTTGACGCTTTCGACCTTGACCCGAAAATGATTTGGATTGCCCGAAAGCGTCTGGCGCGGTTCACGGGGGAAAGATTGCGGCTTTACGTCGGTGACGCCGAACAAATCGAAGCCGAAGATAATTCCTACGACGCGGTTTTCGATTTTGCCATCGTTCATCATATTCCCGTATGGCAAAATTCCGTCCGGGAAATCAATCGAGTTTTGAAACCGAGCGGCAAGTTTTATTTTGAGGAAGTTACAAGACAGGCTCTCGACTGCTGGTTTTACCGCACTTTTCTCAAACATCCGGCGGAAAATCGTTTCACCGGCGAAGAGTTTATAAAACAATTGGGAAAGAATGGAATTACGGTCGGGGAAAATAAACGATACTGGTTTTTTAATGATTTTGTAGTCGGAGTCGGAACAAAAATCCAAGAGTTAAATTCCAAACAAGGAGAAACAATATGAAAATTCGGAACACGCAAAAGATTGTTGCCGGTATCGGCGGTTTTTTAGTTTTGACGGTGCTGGTTCTTGCCGGATTCACGAGGCAAACATTCGCGCAAGTTAATGACGAAAAGCAAATCCGCGAAGTTTTATTGAAAAACACTACGGCGTTCGAGAAGAACGATTTGGCGACGCTCGATAAAATCTGGGCGAACGACGAAGCCGTGACGGTTTTTGAGAATGGTCACGCCAATTACGGTTGGACGGATTATCGCAACAATCATCTCGCGCCGGAGATGAAGGAAATTAAAAATACGAAATACGCTTCATCGGACGTGAAAATAAAGATTGACGGCAAAACCGCGTGGGCGACTTTCAAATATACGATTTCCGGCGACTCGGAAGGCAAACATTTTGACGGCGTCGGATTGGGAACGGCGATTTTAGAAAAACGCGGCGGGCGTTGGCTGATAGTTCATTGGCATTCGAGCGCGCCGCGCCGCCAAACACCGACTCCGGGAGTGACTCCGGCGAAAAAAACTTAAAATTTCAAGAATTGGTATTTTTCGCTTGACTCTGTATTCGGCTACAGAGTTTATGATTGATTTGTCGGCAAACATTGCCGGCATAAATCAGAGCTGAGGCTCGTCAAAAGGAGGAAATGAAAATGGCATTACGAACTGGCGAAATTTATCGCTGCCCGGACGCAAACTGCGGCTGTGAAATCACGGTTACAAAAGGCGCGCGCGAAGGCTGCAAAGGACAGGAACAACTGCGCTGTTGTTGCGGGCAAAAGATGGAAAAAGCATCGAGCTAGAACATCGGCGGAAACGGCGGTTGAACATATTGCCGTTTCTATTTTGGGATAATCGAAGAAATGATAAAAACAGCGAGAAGACAAATTAAATTTGAGGAAGAGATTATTGCGCGTTCCAGCTTGAAAATCGGCGAGGTTTCGCAGGCTTCGGGCATCGGGATCGAGGCTTTGCGGTTTTACGAGCGAAGCGGGATTTTGGGGAAACCGGCGCGGACGGCGAGCGGTTATCGCGTCTTTGACC
>JALYZF010000030.1 GCA_030948995.1 Acidobacteriota bacterium | reverse complement strand
ATTCCGGGCTGCTCGCCAATTGGCGATAATTTTACCGAAACCGTCGGGATGATTTTGCTGTTTCTCCAAGGCATCGGACCGTTGCCGGAATTCGATTCGCTCGGTCGACCGGCTTGGCTTTTCAATGATACCGTGCATACGAAATGCGTGCGCGGCGGCTATTATGAAGAAGGCGTTTTCGCCACCGAATACGGCAGCGAAAAATGTCTGGTCGAAGTCGGCTGCTGGGGTCCGGTTGTCCAGTGCAATATCACGGCGCGCGGAGCAATCAATCATATGGGCGGCTGTATGAACACGGGCGGCGTTTGTATCGGCTGCACGATGCCCGGTTTTCCCGATAAATTCGCGCCGTTTTATAAAATGCCGCCCGGATCAAATGTGTCCACCAACGCCGTGCGCGGTTACGGCGCGGTCGTCAGGCGTCTGCGGCGATTGACTCAGCGTTATCAAAACATGGAAACGCGCTGGGAAGATACGGGAGAAGTTCCGAGCGGCTGGGGCGCGTTTGAAAAGCCGTCAATGATTAATCACGCCATCCATTATCTTTATCAAAAATTGCAGTATGGCGGCTCGACTCGACCGGGCGACATCGTGGGCAAAGGCTCGATGAAGGCAAAAGGAAAACATACGCCTGAAGTTTAGAAAATTTTCTGAGTATTTTGAAAATCAGTTGATTCCGATTTTTTAGTGAAAATAAATTATGTGCTTTAAAAATCTACCGATTGAGTTCGACGAGCAGGGCAAGGCTTTTCTAAAGGGCGGAATTCGCGACCCGTATTCGACTAAAAACGCCATCACCTCGGTCGGCGAAGTCAAACAAATGCCTTACGACACGGTGCGCGAACTGCTTGCGCGAAACGGCTACATCAAGGACGTTGATTTCGATCCGGTAACGCGCATTGCCGGCGCGCTCGCCTTTCACGGCGTGGCGGATTTAGAAAACCGCAAGTTTATCGAAGCGCGTTCGATGGCGACTTTGTTTCGCGGCTACGAAATTATTATGCAAGGACGCGACCCGCGCGACGCGATTTTTATCACGAGCCGCGCCTGCGGCGTGTGCGGCGGCGTTCATTCGTCCTGCGCCGCTTTGGGAATCGAGATGGCTTTCGGCATTACGCCGCCGCCATTGGGGATTATCGTGCGAAATCTGATGCTCTCGCTCGAATTTCTTTACGACAATCCGCTGCATCTTTTTCTGCTCGCCGGACCCGATTATTCAGAATTGATAGTTAAAGCGACGACTCCGAGCATTTGGGATAAAGCGACAAAAACGGCTGCTCCGAACGCCGAACATCACGGTTACGCGACCATTGGGGATTTAATGACGGACATGAATCCGCTATCGGGGACTCTTTACTTAGAAGCCCTGCATATGACGCGCGTGGCGCGTGAAGCGTATGTCGTTTTAGGCGGCAAATATCCGCATCCCGAAACGCTCGTGCCGGGCGGCGTCAGCACGACCGTCACGTTGCAAACTTTTAACGAAATTTACACTCGTCTCCATCAATTTTTCGATTACGCAAAAAAAGTCGTCACGATTTGGGACGACTTGACTGACTTCTTTTACGACGCAAACCCGGATTACAGGAAATGCGGAATGCGTGCGGCGAATATGGTTGATTTCGGAATCTGGGATGACCCGGACTTTTACGATGCCACTTACGAGAATTGCAACAAGTGGGGAAACCACCGGTGGTCAACGCCGGGCGCGATTATCGGCGGAGAATTGGTAACGACAGATTTGCAAAGCATCAATCTCGGAATCGAAGAATTCGTCGAACATTCGTTTTACGAGCAGTGGTCAAAAGGCGACAGCAACGGCGGCGGTTTGAAACATCCGACCGACCTTTTGGGTGCGCCTCTCTCGCCGTATCATCCTTTGAACAAGGAAACTCTGCCGCGCCCGACGGGACAAAACTGGCGCGAAAAATACACTTGGGCAACCTCTCCAAGATGGGACCGGCAGGTTTTTGAAGCCGGCTCCTACGCCCGCGTCTGGAACACCGCCGCAGCTCAGAAAATTCGTCCGAATCCGTTTATCGAATCGACGGGCAGAAGTTTGAAAATACGTCTGCCGAAATCGGCGAAACCGGAAATGAACGTCGAATGGAAAATCCCAAGTGATTGGAACACTTTCGAGCGCAACAAAGCGCGCGCTTACGGCGTGGCTTTTACGGCAATGGTCGCTATGAACGATTGGATGAAAGCTCTCGACCTTTTGAAAAAAGGCGAAACAAAGGTCAGCACTGAATTCGAGATTCCGAAAACCAACCGCACGGGCGTCGGTTTCTGGGGCGCGGGACGCGGTTTTCTCTCACACCATATGGAACTCGACAAAGGCGTTGTCACCAATTATCAAATCATCACGCCATCGACCATCAACGCTTCGCCGATGGACGCCTGGGACAAACACGGTCCGTATGAAGAAGCCGTTTTGAACACGCCGATTTTGGAAGAATTCGACAAAGCTGAAAATTACAAAGGCATTGACTTGCTCAGAACTTTGCGAAGCTTTGACCCGTGTATGCCCTGCACGACGCATATCTATGCCGGGGAGCATAAAGTCGTGCGGGAAATTAACACCTGTGCTTGCGGAGTTGACGGATAGATTATTTGAGCAAAATTCAGTTTTTCAAATGCCAAGACACAATTTAATTTAAGAATTTGTGTCTTGGCATTTTATTAGAGTTAAAATAGAATTCGTGAAAGTTTTAATCGCCGGAGTCGGACATCCAAACTTAAAAGATTTATCTTTCGGACAGGTTTTGCTGCCGCATCTGGAAAAGCAAAAATGGACGAAAGATTTTGACCTTGAAAATTTAAGTTTCGGCGCGATTGCCGTGTTGCAATGGTTTCAGGATTTCCCCGGTAAATACCAGAGAGTCGTTTTCGTTTCGGCGGCGGAACGGACGGGGCGCGCGCCGGGAACTCTGGACGTTTACGAATGGGATTTTGCGCCGCTTGACGAAACGGTTGTGCAGGAATCGGTGGCGGAATCGGTAACGGGAATTATCAGTCTTGATAATTTGATGATGATTTTGCAGTATTTCAAGGCTTTGCCAAGGGAAGTCGTCGTATTAGACCTAGAGCCGGTTGATTCGCAAATCGGTTTTGAATGCAGTCCGGAAATTGAGGCACGTTTCGGCGAGTTCAGCGAAATTGTCAGAGAAAAGGCTGAGGCGGCAAAATTAGAAACAAAAGATGAGTAAAACGACAATGGCAGAAGCTGCGGAAGAAACTACCGCTTTCGACCAATTAAATATCTTGCTCGAATCAATCGAACAGCACCCGGAAGAAGCGGTGCGCAACCATGTTCGCGCTCTTGTTTACACCTTGCTCGACCTTCATCACGGCGCGCTCCAGCGCATGGTCGAGATAGTTTCAGCGCAGCCGACGGGCAATGAGATCTTGCAGGAATTGACGAATGATGAACTTGTGCAGGCAGTTTTGATGGTTCACGACCTGATGGCTCAGCCGCTTGAAACCCGAATTGAAGCAGCTCTCCAAATCGCCCGCGAGCAACTGAAAATTTACGGCGCGGATATCGAACTCGTCGAAGTCAAAAGCGGCGTCGCACACTTAAGACTTTTAGGCGGCGCGTCAACTGCGAATGTTTCTACCACCATTCTTAAAGCTGAAATCGAACACGCTTTGCACCAGCATACGCCCGATTTATTAAACGTCGAATACGAAGATACAATCGCTCCTGTCCGACCGCCGAAATTAGTGCAGATTCTGCCGCGCAAAAGCGTTCAGGACGATTCTTCGCCGAAACAATTCTTTATGCCGATAATCCGCCACGACCAAGTGCCGGACAACACATTGCGCGTCGTTGAAACGGGCGGCATCAATCTGCTCTTGTGCAATGTGGCGGGAACGATTTATGCTTTTCAGAACGGGTGTGCAAAGGGAAGTCTGCCGCTTAATGACAGCATTTTCGAAGACGGCGTTTTGACTTGTCCGTGCCACGCATTTCAATTCAACGTTCGGCAAAAGGGACGCTCTTTGACCGACCCGGATTTGCGGCTCGAATCATTGGCGACGCGCGTGGAAAACGATATCGTTAAAGTCGCTTTGGCGAAGGAGATTTAGAGGATGTCAGAACCGATTGATTTAATTTCCAGCAAGGAGGAGCCAAGCCTTTTCTGGCAGGACGAGATTTTGCAGGTGATGTATTGGATGCGCGGCGAAGGCTTCGGCGAAAAAGTGACCGTCGCCGAGTTGAAGAAATTTCTCGACGCTTCGGATGAAATTCTCGCCGCTAATTTATCGCAACTGGTAAAACACGATTTGGTAAATTTTGATTTCTCGGACGCTTACAGGCTAACTGAAACGGGCGTCAAAGAAGGCGGCAGGCGTTTCGCCGACGAGTTTGACGGAATGCTCAAGCAAGGTCATTACGAATGCAACGACCCGGACTGCGATTGCAATGACCCGGATTCGGATGCCCAATGCAAGCATTTTGCCGCGCCGCACGTTCATTAGACGGGTTTAACACTTTAAATTATGCGATTGCGTAGATGAAAAATTTTTTTCCACGTTCATATTACCGGCTTTTTGTCAGGCGCGCCGTTCAATCGCTGATTCTCATACTTCTTCTCGTTGTCATCAATTTCTTTCTGATTCACCTTGCGCCGGGCGATCCGGTTTATTATCTCGCCGGGCAGAGCGGCGACGAGCAGTATTATCAATTAATTCGCGCTAAATTCGGTTTAGACCAGCCGCTTTTGACGCAGCTCTGGATTTATTTGGGAAGCGTTTTGCGCGGAGATTTGGGATATTCGATAAGTTACCAGCAGCCCGTATCTGCGGTCATCTTCTCGCGCGTTCCGGCAACACTTTTATTAATTTTGAGCGCGATTACGCTTGCCTCCGTCGGCGGCGTTCTCCTTGGAGTCGAGGCGGCACGGCGGGAAAATTCGTTTTACGACCGCTTTTTTAATACGTTTGCGCTGCTCGGACATTCCTTTCCATCGTTTTCAATCGGACATCTGCTGCTACTTTTTTTTGCGCTTTATCTCGGACTGTTTCCGGCGCAGGGAATGACATCGGCGAACCAGGATTTGACGGGAATAAATTATTTTTTTGATTTGCTTGCCCATCTCGCGCTGCCCGCACTGACGCTTGCCATAGTGCAAATCGCCCAGATAATGCGGCTGACCAGAAGCGAGATGATAAATGTTTTAAGCGAAAACTTTATCACGACGGCGCGCGCCAAAGGCATTTCCGAGCGGCGAGTATTATACGGACACGCCCTGCGCAACGCGCTGCTGCCGGTTGTCACAATCATCGGCACTGATTTAGGAATGCTCCTTAGCGGCGCGGTTTTGACCGAAACGGTTTTCGCCTATCCCGGGCTTGGCACATTGACGCTTGATGTTTTATCCGCTCGAGATTATCCGGTCTTGATGGGGCTTTTTCTGCTCATTTCAATCGGCGTAGCCGTGATGAATTTTCTGACCGACATCACCTATCCCCTCGTTGACCCGCGAATAAAATACAATTGATGACAACAAACAACGCAATAAACAGTGGGCGTCTCCTCGGGGCAGAAAATCTTTGGCGCGTCTTAAAACATAACAAACCGGCAATGGTGGGAGCGTTTTTACTGATGCTTTTTTTCGCCGCGGCAATTTTCGCCAGACAACTTGCGCCCTTTGACCCGCTGAAAACTTCCGTTGAGACTTTTGAGTCGCCTTCCGCGAAATTTTTATTCGGAACCGACGATCTCGGCAGAGATGTTTTCAGCGGCGTCGTCTTGGGTGCGCAAACTTCTATTTTGGTCGGCGTATCCGTCGCGTTTTTGAGCGGTCTTATCGGCGTATTTGTCGGGGCGATTGCAGGTTTTGCGGGCGGCGTGTGGGATGATTTTTTGATGAGACTGACCGAGCTTTTTCTCATTCCGCCGCAATTTTTTCTGGCACTCGTTATCGCCGCGCTGTTCGGCTCGTCGCTTTTTAATATCATACTGATTTTAACCGTAACCGGTTGGACGACGATGGCGCGGCTCGTGCGTGCGGAAGTTTTATCTTTGAAAGAAAGAAGTTTTGTCGAAGCATCAAAAGCGATGGGAGCGAGTCCCGCAAGAATCCTTTTCCGCGACATCCTGCCCAATGCGTCGCCTTTGATTATCACTAAAATGGTATTGATGGTCGGCGGCGTGATACTACTCGAAGCGGGTTTGGAGTTTGTCGGACTGGGCGACGCCAACCAGATAAGCTGGGGCTATATGCTGCACAACGGACAGCATTTTATCCGCGACGCCTGGTGGATAATCGCCTTTCCGAGTCTCGCTCTTGCCGCGCTTGTCTTGGCGCTAAACGTTGTCGGAGATGCGCTAAATACCGCGCTTAATCCGAAAGCCCGTTCCGCATATATTGACAAGACAGTTTAAGGATCTAACTTTGATGTTTTCTGCGTTTCAGAAAAAAAGCGACAACCGCAATCAACACAATTGCTCCCGTAAACAGGAAAAAATAAATTTGGCGCTGCCCAAAGCTGTCGGACGAATTTCTATCTGAGCTTTTACCATTCGCCCACCAAGCATCCTGCGCAAAATAAATATTTGATTTTGCGCTCCAGCCATACATTCCTTGGAGCGCGCTTTTGTAGGCGACCGCTCCCTGCGGCTCATAAAGCCACAGATACGGCACGTCGCGAGCGAGTATTTCCTGCGCTTCAAAATAATACGCGGCGCGTTTTTTGCGGTCTGTTTCAGAAGCGGCGAGTTCAAAAAGCTCGTCAACACGCGAATTGCGATAGCTTGCGCCGTTTGAAAACGGTATCGCGCCGATGTTGCTTGAGACAACCGTGCGCTTGACGCCGATGTCGGGGTCGGGACCGTTCTCGAACGAGGCAAAACCGAGGTCGAAATCTTTTTTGATATAAACGCGGTCAACCGCCGCGCTGAATTCCATCTGCTCCAAATCAACCCTGATGCCAACTTCGCGCAGCTCGTCGCGCAGCACTTCGACGACTTTGGCGTAACCGGGCGCGTAAACGAATTTCAGATGAAACCTCGCGCCGTCCTCGCCCGTTTTGAAACCGGCTTCATCGAGTATTCTGTTTGCAAGCGTCAAATTCCTCTCATAACGGGCAACGTTCGGATTATGCGCCCATTTGAGCGCGCTCGAAATCGGTCCGGTCGCAACAGTTCCCATACCGAAGGCAACTTTATCGACGATATAATTTTTATCAATCGCGTAAGCCATCGCCTGACGTATGCGCACATCCGAAAGAAATTTATTATTCAGATTAAGCACAACCGTTTCCACACCGGCAAAGCCTTCGCGTCCTTTGTCGTTGATAACAACATCGGGCAATTTTTTCAAACGCTCGATGTCGAGCGGCGTCGGGTTGAGGAAATAATCCGCCTCTCCGTTTTCAAAGGCAATTGCCGCGGTCGCGCTGCTCGGCATAACCTTATAGACGATACGGTCTAAATACGGCTTGCCCGTTTTGAAATACTTTTCATTTTTAACGAATGTCAGGTGGTCGCCTTTTGCCCATTCCTGAAATTTGAACGCGCCGCTGCCGACAGGATTAACATTATAAGGACTAGTCAGCGGGTCGGTATTCTCAAAAAGATGTTTCGGCATGACGGGCGCGTTGGTCACGTCAATCAACTGCAAAAAGGCGGCGAAAGGACGATTGAATTCAAAAACGACCGTGTGCGCGTCGGGCGTGCGTATTTCACGTAGTTTATCACCGATTGCAGCGCGAGTCCGCGAATGATATTTGAGCAATAGTTCTTCAAAAGTAAACTTCACATCCGCCGAAGTAACCGGCACGCCGTCGTGAAATTCGGCGTTTTGAGCGAGATAAAAAGTGTAAGTTTTGCCGTCATCGGAAACTTGCCATCGTTCTGCTAAATCCGGCACCGGATTTAAATCGAAATCCGCCGCGACCAGCCCGCTGAAAATCGAGCCGCAGACGAGCTGTACGCCGCCTTGTGTCGTAATCGCCGGGTTCAGACCGCCGGGGTCGGTCGAAACCGCAACTACAACACTGCCGCCGTATTGCGGGGAGTTGCCATAGATATTAATTGAAAAAATCAAAAAAAAGGCAACGAACAATTGAAAAAAAGTTTTCAGCATAACGTGAAAAAAACTAAACGAAGGAAGTTCTTCAATTCATTTCATTTTTCAAGAGAGTATCATTCCAGTGCGAAAAATCGAAGTATTTCGCCTTAATAACGAATATAAAATAAGCAATTCAGTGATAATAAGTAAGCGGTTAAAAGCGGTGTGACTGGCTAATATGTTGAATTTACGATTTTGAAGCCCAATAAATAAAAAACTTATCAAATGCGTTTGATACCTAAAAAGACTGCTTGCTGTTCGCGCAATTTCTTTTTTGATGTGTAGGGCAATTATGGAAGAAGAGAACGCTAAATTACCGATCAGCTTTTATCAGCTCATCAATCAAAGATAAAACCTCTCGAACCGCGTGCGGCACGGAGAGCTCGACCGACGGGCGCAGTCCTTCAATCGCATCGTCAACATATTCGGGCTGGCAGCCGACAAGTAATACTTTCGGCGGACAGACCTTTAATGCTTTCGCCATCAGTAGAACTTTCGACGGGTCGGCGTAATGCATATCAACCATTGATTGGTGAAGATGTTCGTCTGAAATCTCCGCCAGATGTTCGAGCGGTTCAAGCACAAAAAGCGTTCCGGCTTCAGCGCCTTTTTCCACCGCGTCAATTACCACAAGAGCGTCGTAACCGTTCATCAATTCCTGCACCAGACCGATGCCGCCGATGCCTGCCTCATAGATGTCAACCGCTTCGGGAAGATGATGGTTTTTCTTTAATTCCTCAACGACTCTGATGCCGAAACCGTCGTCGCCGCGCAAGAGATTGCCCATTCCAGCTACCAGAATTTTCATAAGCAAGTAAGAGAAATCTTTTCGTTTGGTTTATTTCTACCGATAAATCGTCTCCGGTAAGCAGTATTCCAGGAAAACGTATTTAAGTCGATTTTATTGTAAGCCGACCGACCTCTGAATTTTAACCGGAACTTGTGAAGGAGCGCAGCAAACACTTTTTAATCTCCTGCTGTAATGCTTTTTGTAATCAAGATGGTGGGTCATCTCGCCATTCAAAGCTCGCTCGACGAGTGCTTTGGTCAACTGCTGCAACAAGCCGTTTTCGCTCAGCAGCTCTTCCGGCTTCTCATAATCTTTTAATATCTGGTCTAAAACTTCAGGTGTAATGGGCATAAGAAATCCTCCATTAAAATAAATGTTGATTCTTGCCATTTACACAAAATTATTTACAGGCTCATCTGAAAACTGCTATAGATTACAGAAGGGCGGAAAACGTCGTGGTCTCATATAAAAGACCACGACGTTTTTTCATCTAAAGTAGTTTTCCGTATACCCTCAAAACTATTACATTACAGGTCGCTTGAGAATTTCAGCCAAAGCCTGCAGGCGGTTTGAGTCGGTTGCGCTCATGGCTGTGCGGGCGGTTGTTTCCAGCGAGGGCGCGAGTTTTTTCAGGTTGCGGGCGTCTTTTTTCGAGCTTTCGGCTTTTTGGATTGCCTGACGCAGATCGGAGATTTGGCTTGCAGGCAGAGTTTGCGAGCGTTCGAGCTGGTCAAGGTAAGCTTTGGCGACGATCAATTTATTTGCCCAAACGATTTTTTCCTGATTTTGGACGTTCAATTCCGAGACCTGAACTGTTTTTGCCGCGTCAATCTCGTTTTGCGTCAGAAACTTGCTTGGCGTCAGCTCGAAAACATCTAAACCGCGCGAGATTTCCGAGCCGTAAATGTGTCCGTTATACCAGTAAGCCGACCAATCGCCGCCAAGAATCAGCGTTTTCGGGTCAATCGGTCCGCGGTCGAAATAGGCGATCTCCACTGGATTTTTGGCATCGGTGAAATCCATCACCGAGATGCCGCCCTGATACCAGGCTTGGACTTCGATGTCGCGTCCCGGAACGGGTACGAGCGAACCGTTGTGCGCGACGCAGTTTTCGGTGTCGCCTTGCGCCGCCGGGAGTTTATAGTAGTTGGCAAAACTCAATTTGTTATTTTCCAAGTTAAAAATCGCGTCCGCGCCCCATTTATTCGGGTCGTTTGCGCGACAGCGCGCGCCGAGTCCGCCGCCCCATTCATCGGTGAAGACGACTTTTTTCCCGTCGTTCGAGAACGAAGCCGAATGCCAGTAGGAATAATTCGGGTCGTTGACCGCGTCAACGCGTTTCGGATTCGCCGGATCCCGGATGTCGAGCAGAATTCCGTTTCCCGAACACGCGCCAGCCGCCAGTCCGATTGCCGAATAGACGGTAATGTCGTGGCACTGGTCGGTGTCGGATGGTTTTGTCAATCCGTCTTTGCCGTGCGTACCGCCGTTATTTAAGCCATTAATAACGCCCGTTCTCGAATCGATAAATACTCTCGGACTTGAAACTATTTTTGCGTTTTGCGGCGCGGCGAGCGGAACTTTTATTACGTCAATGCGAAAAAGCGCGGTGTTAGGATTTTTGTCGGGAGCATCGCCCGAACAGCCCGCGAGTTCTTCGCCCGGACGGACGAATGAAGTTCCAGAAACGTAAATATATGCGTTGTCTTTATCCTTCGGGTCAACCACTAGCGTATGCGTGTGCGAACCGCGGCAGGTTTGCACCGCGCCGACCTGTTTCGGATTTCTGATGTCGGAAATATCGAAAATTCTGACGCCGCGAAAACGATCCTTCTGCACGTCATGCGTGGGCTGTTGTCCTTCAGCGGGCGGCGGCACAGGCGCGAAACCCTGCACGCTGCAATCGAGTCTGCCGTTTGGCATTTCGACCGACATAAACATCAGATTTTTATAAACGGAAACGTCGCCTTGCCCGCCCGGGCAGACAATCGAAGTCAGCAGTTTCGTATTTTCGGGCGCGGAAATGTCATAGATATTAACGCCGTAGAAATTTCCCTGAAACAAATGATTGCCCTGAAACGCCAAATCCGAATTGGCGAAGGCGAGCTGGGCGTAAACGAGCTGAAAAGGCTTCGGCATCTTCGATGTGTCGGCAACGCCGAGAATTCCGAGAGTCTTCTGAACGACCGGACTATCTGGATCATCCGAGCCGAGCTGAAAGGCATCGGGCTTTTTGAGCAGCATCAGATGTTTTATTCCCATCGCCGCTTCGCCCGCATCGTATAATCCCGGCGACAGTCTAGCGCGCGGATCATTGGTATCAGAACCCGTCATTCCTGCCGGAAGTGTCGGCGCCGGTTGCGGATTTTGCGCCAATGTTTCGGCTGCAAAACACGAACATAAAAAAACAAAAACGGTTAATAAACGGCAAATATCAATGCGTAATCGGTTCATCATTTCTCCTCTACATTTCTACTCTTGCGGTTTTTCTTCCAGCATTTTTTGCATAATTTTAATCTCTGCACGCTGACCGCTGTCCACATCAGTTGCGAAATTAAAAAGTTCGGCATCCTGACCCGCGCCGGTCGTGTCGAATAATTCCTTAACCATCGTCAACGCTCCATCGTGATGCTGAATCATCCCGCTCAAAAACAGACGGTCAAACTCCGCGCCCTCGGCTTTTTTGAGCGCGTTCATCTGCTTTTTGGTCAGCATTCCCGGCATCAGCATATGGCTCGACATATCCATATCGCTCATATCCATGCCTTCCATTGCCTTCATCGGCATAGAAACGGGTTGTTTTCGCGCTTCGAGCCAGCGTTTCATAAAATTCATTTCGTCCGACTGCGACCCGCTGATACGCGCTCCGAGCAGGCGGAGTTCTTTGTTCTGCGTCCGCGCTTCGATGAGCGCGGTCATCTCGACCGCCTGCCCGTGGTGCATAATCATTCCCTGCATAAACTCAACATCTTTCGGTGACAGCGCGGGCAGCATCGCCCTCGTCGCCCGCGGCAATATTCGCGTCGGCTGTCCCGGCGCGCCGGGCTGCACAACCACCGGCGCATCCTTCGGAGGATCAATTTGCTGAGCGCAAACGGGCAATACTAAAAAACTTACGGCAGCAATGATGGCAGTAATAAAAATTGACCGCGGATTAAGTATTAAACCGAAAAAAAATGGATGCATCGATGTTGGTTGATTAATCATTAATTTAGTCACTTTAGCACAAACGAAAGCTGTTCTCTAGCCCTATTTATGAAATGAGGAAAAGTGTGCGTTGAGTAAAATAATTGTTCGCGCCGGTGCCAAATGTGATATTCACCATCTAAGGCGATGAGAAAAGACGGCGACGCAAAAAATGATATTTGCCAGCAAACGTCATGACTTTTAATTTTCGGTTTCAAAGTCAAAAATTCAGGCTGGATTTCATTCAGTTAACGATTGGAAAATTTCGATGTAAGTTCGAAATCGAGTAAAGTTAAAATAAATTTGTTTATTCGCCGACGGTTATACTTGAAAAATGAACGATTTAAAAAGGTTTTTAGACGCTCTAGTGAAATAGATTTTAAGATTGCTTTGGCGGAAATCGGAAACGGTAAAAAGCGAAGTCATTGGATGTAGTTTATTTTTCCGCAAATCGCAGGTTTGGGATTCTATCTCAACGTTGAAAATTTATGTGATTAAAGGGCTTTGCACCAAAAGCCCGTTTTTCCACAGATTTTTAGTGCAAGTTTAAGCACTATTGGTGCAAAATGTCTTTTTGGTGCAAAGCTATTAATGACGTAATAAACCGCAGAAGTGTTTTGTATTGCAAAATTATCGTGATAATTTATACTGACAAAAATCAAAATTGTCTTCTCAGCCTTCACAGCCATATGCAAAATAGTAAAAACTAAATCGGTAGATTTTCTAACAAAAGTCAGACAGCAAAAAGGGAAAGCAGTAAACGTATGATTAGAATTGGAATTCCAAAAGAGATTCATCCGGGCGAGCGGCGCGTGGCGGCGACTCCGCAGACGGTTTTGCGTCTTCGTAAACTCGGCTTTGAAGCGGCGGTCGAAGCGGGTGCGGGGCGCGAGATTGATTGTTTTGACAGCACTTATAAGGAAGCGGGTGCGATAATTGTTGATGACGCGAAAGAGCTTTGGGCTTCGTCGGATGTCGTCATAAAAGTTCGCCCGCCGGAGCAGAATACGACGCTCGGCATTCACGAAACGGATTTGCTGCGCGAAGGCGGCTGGCTTGTCGGATTCATCTGGGCGGCGCAAAATAAAAAACTTCTCGAACAATTTGCGGCAAGGCGTGCGACCGTTTTCGGAATGGACAGTATTCCGCGCATCACCAGAGCGCAAAAGATGGACACTTTGAGCGCGATGGCGAACATTGCCGGTTATCGCGCCGTTATCGAAGCAGCGAATCATTTTTCGAGATTTTTCGGCGGGCAGATCACCGCTGCCGGACGCATCGAACCGGCGAAAGTGATGGTTATCGGCGCGGGCGTTGCCGGACTTTCGGCAATCGGCGCGGCTCGTTCGCTCGGCGCAATCGTCAAGGCATTCGACCCGCGTTCCGCTACGCAGGAGCAAGTGCAGAGTATGGGCGCGGAGTTTCTGGAATTAAACGTTGCGGAAGAAGGCGAAGGCACGGGCGGTTACGCCAAAGAAATGAGCGACTCGTTTTTGCAGGCGGAAATGGCTTTGTTCGCGGCGCAGGCGATGGAAGTTGACATTATCATCACGACGGCTTTGATTCCGGGCAAACCTGCGCCGAAATTGATTACCAAAGGAATGGTCGAAAGTATGAAACCCGGCTCAGTCATCGTTGACCTCGCGGCGGAACAGGGCGGGAATTGCGCGATGACCGAGCCGGGCAAAGTTGTAACGTACAAGGGCGTTTCGATTGTCGGCTATACCGATTTGCCGAGCCGTATGGCGAGTATGTCGAGCCAGCTTTACGGTTCGACGATTGTCGCGCTGCTCGAAGAATTGCAGGACAAGGAAAGCGGCGAGTTAAAAGTAAATCTCGAAGACCAAGTTGTGCGCGGCGCACTCATCGTCCACGAAGGCAAAATCACATATCCGCCGCCGACACCGCCGCCCGCGCCCGAACCCGGCGTGGCGACGCACAGCCCGTCGAGCGTAATCGCACAAACAAAAAATCACAATGCGAAAAATCACGAAACCGAAGCGGGCGTCAGTCCGCTGTGGCTCGCGCTAATCGGCATTGCTTTAATCGGCATCGGTCTGGTCGCGCCGGCTTCGACGCTCTCGCATTTCACGGTTTTTATGCTCGCCTGCTTCGTCGGCTGGCAACTCGTCTGGAGCGTCAAGCCCGCGCTGCACACGCCTTTAATGAGCGTTACTAACGCCATCAGCGGCATCATTCTCGTCGGCGGAATGCTCCAACTTTCCGACACGAGTTTTAATTTAACGACAATCCTCGGCGCAATCGCCGTGCTGATTGCCGCCATCAACATAGCCGGAGGATTTCTGGTAACAAATCGAATGTTGGCGATGTTTCGGAAATAATTTAGCTTTATTATGGTTGAGCAGTATAAAGTCGAAAAATGGATTTGGACTGATGCCGATTTTGAGCAAATGAATTGGCACGACACACGAGTCTATGCAGTTGCATTTGCGGCTGATGCTTACGAGATTATATTCGACATTGATTATATTTTTGAGTGGATTCATCCAACGAAAGGTGAAACATATTTTAGATTTTGGATTGCTCCGGCAACGCTTGTATTTGAGAATGTTTATGACATAGAAATGAATCTGAGCGAAACTGATTTTGAATTGGATTTTGTTGAAAGGAAAGAACCGCGAAAACCGAAAAACGCAGAATTTATCAATCGAGAAACTGAATGGCTTTGGTTACTTGAGGCTCAGAGAGGAAGCATTGGTTTCCATTCGGCAGGTTACAAACAATACATTAGAAAGAATCCAGTTTTTGGTCAGGCTCAAAGTTTAGAAATGGATGAGAGAGGCGGAATCTCATTTCATCGGGGAAGGCTTAATGAAAATGTGTCGGCGAATAAATAGCCTCAATTTTAGTCTTAAGGAGAAAACAATAAATGCGAGATAGCCTCGTAACAATCGCTTACATCGCCGCCATAGTGTTATTTATAAGCATCAAACTTATCAGACTTGCTCTTTGCGCCGAACGTCAGCAAAATTTAGACAGGGGAATTTAAGATTATGATTCAAACCGTCGAAGCCGTGATTGACGAACAGGGAAAAGTTCAACTCTTACAATCGGTGCGCCTTCCGCAATCGCGCCGCGCGTTGGTAACGATTCTGGAAGAAGAGCCGTCTGCCGCGATTTCGGAAACCGCGCTTTTGAGCGAGCAGTCTTTAGCCGAAGATTGGAACAGACCTGAGGAGGACGAAGCGTGGTCATACCTGCAAACGGAGCAGTAATTTTGGTGCGTTTTCCGTTTTCCGATTTGTCCGGCGCGAAACTTCGTCCGGCGATTGCGCTGGCGGACACCGGACGCGGCGATTGGATTTTGTGCCAGGTTACGAGCCAGCCTTACACTGATTCGCAAGCGGTCGAAATTGCGAACAATGATTTAGCGAGCGGTTCGTTCAGGAAAAACAGTTTCGCGCGTCCCGGAAAACTTTTTACGGCGAATGCCGCGATTATGACAAAACAAATCGGTGAATTAAAAAGCGAGAAGTTGGAAGAAATTATCCGCGCCATAATTTCAATGTTAGAAAAAAGTATCGTTTGATAAAACACGCCGAAAGAATCAATGAGAGATAGTTTAATAACCATTGCATACATCGCCGCCAGCGCGTTATTTATTATGAGCCTCGGCGGATTGTCCAGACAGGAAACGGCGCGGCGCGGGAATCTTTACGGAATTCTCGGAATGATTATCGCGCTGGTGGCGACGGCGGCGCGGTTGGAGATAAATAGTTACGGCATTCTTGCCGGCGTTTTGATTGCGGGCGCGGCGATTGGCGCGCTTGTCGCTTCGCGTGTGCAGATGACGGCGATGCCGCAGCTTGTCGCCGTTTTGCACAGCTTTGTCGGCGCGGCGGCGGTGCTGGTCGGGTTTGCGACTTATCTCGGACAGCATCAGGTTGCCGAAGGCGAAGGCTCGATTCATCTCGCGGAAATTTTTATCGGCGTGTGTATCGGCTCGGTAACTTTTACGGGTTCGATTATCGCGTTTGCGAAATTGCAGGGAACAATCGGCGGGCGACCGCTGCTGCTTCCCGGAAGGCATTTGATAAATCTTTTGATGCTCGTTGCAACTGTCACGCTCGGCGTTTGGTTTATGCGCTCGCCCGGAATTGACGGACAAACCGCGCTTTTGATTGCGACGATTTTGACGGGCGTTTTGGGTGTTCATTTCGTAATGGCAATCGGCGGCGCGGATATGCCGGTCGTGGTTTCGATGCTCAACAGCTATTCGGGCTGGGCGGCGGCGGCGGCGGGTTTTATGCTCGGCAACGATTTGCTCATCATCACGGGCGCGCTCGTCGGCAGCAGCGGCGCAATTTTAAGTTATATTATGTGTCGCGGAATGAACCGCTCGTTTTTGAGCGTGATGCTCGGCGGATTTGGCACGGAATCGGGAACGTCCGCCTCATCTGGCGAACAGCCTGCGGGCGAAGTTCAATCAATTGATGCCGCAAAAGCGGCAGAACTTCTCAACGAATCGCGCAAAGTCATCATCGTTCCGGGTTACGGATTGGCAGTCGCTCAGGCACAACATTCTTTGGCGGAAGTCGTAAAAATATTGAGAGAAAAAAATGCCGACGTGCGTTTTGCGATTCATCCGGTCGCCGGTCGCTTGCCCGGACATATGAACGTCCTGCTTGCCGAAGCCAGCATTCCGTATGACATTGTTTTCGAGATGGAAGAAATCAATGAACGTTTTTATGAAACCGACATTGTTCTCGTTATCGGCGCGAACGATATTGTCAATCCTTCCGCGCTTGATGACCCGAACAGCCCTATTGCGGGAATGCCCGTTTTGCACGTTTGGGAAGCAAAAACGGTCGTCGTGATGAAACGCGGTATGGCGAGCGGTTACGCAGGCGTGGACAATCCGCTTTTCTACCGCGAAAATACGCTGATGCTTTTCGGCGACGCGAAAAAAGTCGTGGACGCGATTTTATCGGCGATGCTGTCATAAAGTTTTAAGAAAAATTATCCACAGATAAACACAGATGGACACAGATAAAATCAGAGAAAATATCTGTGTTTATCTGTGTCCATCTGTGGATAAAATAAAATCTTCTATCGAAAGCTGGCGTTGATTTCCTCCAGAGTTTCCGAACCGGGACAAAGATCTGACTTTGTTAATGTGTTTAAAGGTCTGTCGCTTGTCTGGATAATTTCGTGAAGGTCTGTCGAATCGGGATTCATATACAATAATCCCGTTAAAATTTCGTTTTTGGCTTTCGCATTCTGCACGGCATTTATCGCTGAAACTCTGTCTAAAGGATTCCAGTCTTTCGCAAGTTTGTGTAATTGAATGAATGAGCCATCGTGCATTTTCAAACTTTCTACGCTTCCTTCTTCATAATCTGCCCGGATTTCCTTCATTATCGGAACAAAATCGAACGTCGCCGTCGCTTCGATGTGTTCACGCACATAGTCATACGATTTGGTCGAGCCGACATTGTTGTTAAAGGTTACGCAGGGCGAAATGACATTCAAAAAAGCAAAGCCCGGATGACTCATCGCGGCTTTGATAAGCGGAACTAACTGTTCCTTGTCGCCCGAAAAACTTTGGGCGACAAAGGTTGCGCCCAATTCCATTGCCAGACTCGCCAAATCAATCGCTTCAAATAAATTGACCGCGCCTGCTTTATTTTTTGAACCGTTATCGGCGGTCGCCGAATCCTGCCCTTTGGTCAGCCCGTAACAGCCGTTGTTCATCACGATATAAACCATATTAAGGTTGCGCCGGACGACGTGAACAAATTGCCCCATTCCAATCGAAGCCGTGTCGCCGTCGCCCGAAACGCCCAAGTAAATCAAGTCGCGGTTTGCTAGATTCGCGCCCGTCGCAACCGAAGGCATACGACCGTGAACTGAATTAAACCCGTGCGAATTGCTCAAAAAATAAGCGGGCGTTTTTGAAGAACAGCCGATGCCGGAAAGTTTGGCAACCTTGTGCGGCTCAATATTCAATTCAAAACAAGCCTGTGCAATCGCCGCGCTAATCGAATCGTGTCCGCAACCGGCGCACAAAGTCGAAAGCGAGCCTTCGTAATAATCAACCGTGTAACCCAAATCATTTTTGGGCAGCGTCGGATGACGAAATTTTGAGCGAACGTAAGTCATAAAATTTTAAGAAATATTATCCACAGATAAACACAGATGGACACAGATTTTTTGATTTTCATAACGCAACTCTTTTGATTTCAATTCTTGGTTTGCCAAAATTTATCAGCAGACCAATTTTTAATTTTGTTGCCTTTAGATAATTCAAACACTGTGCTTTTTGCGATTCGTCCAAACTGCTGATAGCTTTTACTTCAACGATTACGCAACCTTCTACAAATAAATCGGCAATATATTTTCCGACAACTATTCCATCATAATAAACTTCAATTTCATGTTGTTGTAAGACTTTGAATCGCGCCTTTTTTAATTCGTGTGCTAAAGCATTTTCATAAACTTTCTCCAAAAAGCCGCATCCCAAGGTATTACTGACGGTATATGAACAACCTATTATCTTTTCAGTAATTTGGTTTATTCCATTGAGTTTCTCGTCAAAAAACGAATTCAAAATCTCAGATTTATCTGTGTCCATCTGTGTTTATCTGTGGATAAGTAAAAATTAGCTTCACAAATTCGATTTGATTTGCTTCAAAATGTTATCGGCGGTTATCGGTGTGCCGTCGTAATTCAAAACCGAAACGAGTTTCTCCGCGTTTACGCCTAACTCAATCATCATCAAACTTCTAAACTGCGCGTCGCGGTTTTGTTCGATAACAAAAACTTTCTCGTGCGAATTGATAAAATCCGTAAATTCTTTGCCGAATGGAAACGCTTTGACTCGCATCGAGTCGAGCGAAATCTGTTCTTGTTTTAATAATTCGATAGCTTCTTCTGCGGCATAAGTTGAAGTTCCGAAAAACAAAACGCCGCACGCGGAAGAATTATTTTCCTGATAAAATTCCGGCGCGGGAACAATTTCTTTGGCGGCGTTCCATTTTTTTATCAGCCTGTCCATATTGCGCCGATAGGCTTCGCCGTCTTCTGTGTAAACAGCGTATTCGTCGCGCGATGTGCCGCGCGTAACAAAGCCGCCTTTCGAGATGTGCGTTCCCGGTATTGTCCGATACGGAATGCCGTCTTTGTCAACGTCTAAATAGCGACCGTATCTTTCGATTTTATCGAGAGCCGCCGCGTCTAAAACTTTTCCGCGCCGGTATTCATAATCGTCGTTCCATTCCAAAGGAGCGGAAACGTGGTCGTTCATTCCGAGGTCGAGGTCGGTCATCACAATCACGGGCGTTTGAAGTTTCTCGGCAAAATCAAATGATTCAGCCGTAAATTCAAAACATTCCTTAGGCGAGGCAGGGAAAAGAAGGACGTGCTTGGTATCGCCGTGCGAAGCGTAAGCGGCTTCAAGAATATCGGATTGCTGCGTTCTGGTCGGCATTCCGGTTGACGGACCCGCTCGCTGAACGTCAATTAAGACTGTCGGGATTTCGGCAAAATAAGCTAATCCGAGAAACTCATTCATCAAGGAAACGCCCGGACCGCTCGTTGCCGTGAACGACCTCGCGCCGTTCCAATTTGCGCCGATAACCATTCCAATCGCCGCAAGTTCGTCTTCCGCCTGCACGACGGCGAAATTTCTTTTGCCTGTTTCTTTATCAACGCGCAGTTTCTCCGCGTATTTTCCGAATGCGTCAACAACGGAAGTCGAAGGCGTAATCGGATACCACGCCGCAACGGTCGCGCCGCCGTAAATCGCGCCGAGCGCGCACGCCGTATTTCCGCTCATCAAAATCGAATCTTTGACGAGGTCGCGTCTTTCGACCCGAAGGTCAAGCGGATATTCGTAATTCTGGTGAACATATTCAATACCCATTTGCAGAGCCTTAATGTTTGGCTCAATCAAACGCTCTTTGCCCTTAAACTGCTCGCCCAAAAGTTGAACCAAAACATCAAATTCGATTTCAAAAAATGCCGACAAAGCGCCGACATAAACAATATTCTTAAAAAGCTGACGCTGACGCGCGTCGCTGAAAGCGAGATTGCAAAGCTCGGTCATCGGAATACCGATGTAGTTTATGTCTTCGCGGATAAATTGCGAGTGCAAAGGTTTGGTACTGTCGTAAAGAAAATATCCGCCCGTCTTGACGCTCTCGACATCACGCGCCATACTTTGCGGATTGACGCAGACCATCAAATCAATTCCTTCGCGGCGACCTAAAAAACCTTTTTCGCTGACGCGCACTTCATACCACGTCGGCAATCCCTGAATGTTTGAAGGAAAGATATTCTTCGGCGTAACCGGAACGCCCATTCGGAAAATTGACTTTGTGAAAAGAGAATTCGCGCTGGCTGAGCCTGTTCCGTTGACGTTGGCAAATCTGATGACAAAATCGTTGACTTTTACTTCACTCATTTATAAAACAATTTTTGTCCACAGATGAACACAGATGGACACAGATAAAACCAAAGATATATTTTTTCATCTGTGATTATCTGTGTTCATCTGTGGACTAATTTCTTACTGTTTTCCGCAACCGTTACCTGCTTTAGTTACATCGTAAAAAAACTTCTGCATATCCCAAGCCGCCGTCGGACATCTTTCCGCGCATAAACCGCAATGAAGGCAAACGTCTTCATCTTTCACCATCACTCTGGATGTCTTTAAAGTGTCGGAAACATAAAGGTCTTGCGTTAAATTAAGAGCAGGAACTTTGAGTTTTTCGCGCAATTCGTTTTCCTCGTCGTTGCCCGTAAAAGTAATACACGCAGTCGGACAAATATCCACGCAAGCGTCGCATTCGATACATTTGCTTTCGGTGAAAACCGTTTGCACGTCGCAATTCAAACAGCGTTGCGCTTCCTTGAATCCGGCAATCGTGCCGAAACCCAATTCGACTTCCTGCTTGCGGTCTTTCAAAGTAATTGATTTATCCGCTTGCGGCACGATGTAACGCTGGTCGTGCGCGATTTCGCTGTCGTAAGCCCATTCGTGAATGCCCATTTTCTGGCTGTGCAGGTTTACAAACGGAGACAGGCGATTATTTATATCTTCGCCGCGGCACAGCAGGTCAATCGAAATCGCCGCCTGATGTCCGTGCGCGACCGCCGTGATGATATTTTCGGGTCCGAAAGCCGCATCGCCGCCGAAGAAAACTTTCGGATTGGTTGATTGAAAAGTAATTTTATCGACAACCGGCATATCCCATTCGCCGAACTCGACGCCGATGTCACGCTCAATCCAAGGGAAAGTATTTTCCTGTCCGATTGCCAGCAAAACGTCGTCGGCTTCAAAGAAAACGTCCGGTTCGCCCGTCGGCACTAATTTTCGCTTGCCGTTTTCGTCGTAAATCGCTTCGACTTTTTCAAACGTCATTCCTTTGAGTTTGCCGTCTTCGACGACGAAAGATTTCGGCGTGTGGTTGTCTAGTATAGGAATGTCTTCGTGCATTGCGTCTTCCTTTTCCCAAGGCGACGCTTTCATATCGGCAAACGGACTGCGGACGACGACTTTGACATCTTCGCCGCCGAGTCTGCGCGAAGTTCGGCAGCAATCCATCGCGGTATTTCCGCCGCCGATAACCAAAACCTTTTTGCCGATTTTCGTCGTATGCTCAAATGCCACGCTTCCCAGCCAATTGATACCGATGTGAATATTTTCCTGCGCCTCCCAACGTCCCGCAAGTTTCGGCAAATCTTTTCCTCTCGGGGCACCCGTGCCGACAAAAATCGCGTCGTAATCTTTTTCCAAAACTTCTTTCAGACTTTCAACGCGAGTGTTAAAAAAGGTATGAACGCCGAGGTCGAGAATATAATTAACTTCTTCATCCAAAACCGATTCGGGAAGACGAAATGACGGAATCTGGCTCAACATAAAACCGCCGCCTTTTTTCTGTTCGTCGTAAAGATGAAGTTCATAACCGAGCGGAGCTAAATCCCGCGCGACTGTTAAGGACGCCGGTCCCGCGCCGATAAGGGCAATTTTTTTGCCGTTCGGTTTGAAAGGACTTTGCGGCATCAAACTTTTTACTTCGCCCTTGTTATCTGCCGCGACGCGCTTCAAACGACAAATCGCAACCGGCTCTTTTTCAATCCGCCCGCGCCGGCAAGCCGGTTCACAGGGACGGTCACAAGTGCGACCGAGTATTCCCGGAAATACATTGGAATCCCAATTAATCATATAGGCTTCCGAATATTTTCCTTCGGCAATAAGCCTTATGTATTCGGGAACGGGAGTATGCGCCGGACAAGCATATTGGCAGTCAACCACCTTATGAAAATATTCCGGATTTTTAATGTCAGTTGGTTTCACTTATTTTCGTCCTTGCCAAGATGGGTTTCGCTTACATCTCTATAACTTTAAAAATCAAAGTCAAAACACATCGAATAATCTTTGTCTAAACATAATACGTTTTTATTTTTACTTCAATGTTTTTATTGAAAGATGCTGCAAAGACGATGAAAATCAATAAAGCGCCATCCGTAAATTCGTATGACCCAAAATCGCTTCTTTCTTTTAACTTCTGCGAAAGCTCGTATTCAAATTGATAATTTCCATTATTCGATTAAGCGACGGATAAATTTCTTTATATGCTTTGTATTGACGATTCATGAATTCGACAGTTGTCGAATTCGGGTAAATTTTTTCGATGCTTTTAATGGTTAAACTACAGGCTTCATCAATGGTTTTCCAAAATCCGCCGCCGACGCCTGCAAGCAGCGCCGCGCCGTATGCCGCGCCTTCTTCCGCCTCGACAATCTCGACCGTTTGACCGTAAACGTCGGCTTGAATTTGCCGCCAGAGCGCAGAATGCGCCCCGCCGCCGCCGAGCTTGATTGTTTCAATCGGAATATTTAATTCTTTGAAAATTTCAATCGAATCACGCAGGCTAAAAGCTACAC
>JALYZF010000303.1 GCA_030948995.1 Acidobacteriota bacterium | reverse complement strand
AGTCAATACTGTATTCTAACTTGAAAGCAGAAACCGGAAACTCAATTATTCATTCTTTCCAATCAAGCGAATAATCATTTTCGATTCGGCGATGTTGTCGGTCAGCGGCGCGAAGCTATATTTGACGCCGTTTTTCTCGTCGCCGCTTTTTAAGACGATTTGAAACGAGCCGCTTTTTGTTTGAAAGGCACGTTTAAAGGCGCTGTTGGTTTTGATTTTCAGAATGTCCGCGTCATTGGTTTGAAATGTGTGAACGTTATCGTCCGATTCAAACCGCACCACATCTTTGGCGACGTAAAGCGAGCCTTTGCAGGTGTCGTTGAAAAGTCCGTCGTGGTCGTGGAAGACGCGGAAAACGGCGCTGCCGCCGCGAGCAAGCGATTCCTTCATATTGCGTTCGGCTTCGGCGAAATTGCTGAAACCGTAAAGCTGCATAAAACCGAGCAGTTGATAGGCTCTGGCGTTACCGGCGTCTAATTTTACGGCTTCCTGCAGCGCGTTTAGCGCGCCTTGTTTATCCTTTTTATTGTCGTAAAGGTCAACGGCTTTGTCTATCAAGCTATCATAATCTACAACGGCGTTTGAAGCGGTATTAGAGTTCGTCGTCCCGCCGACGTAGCTGGCAGCAATCAGGTTCAGTAGCGCAACAGTTCCGCCTGCTTTTTTGATTTCAGCTTTAATTTGCGGAGTCGCCTTAAAGCTGACGCCACGCGCTTCGACATTCTTTCGCACCTGCGCGTCGGCTATGCCGTTTTCGAGCAAGGTGATAATCGCTTCTTTGCCGAGCGGACTGCCGGAGAATTTAGTTTTTCCCGTCGCGCCCGGATTCGGTTTCGACACTGCCGGCGCGCGATAATTATTGCGAATGGCTTCGATAACTTCGGGACGCGCGCCCGCGCCGATAAGTTCCGTCTGCACGGTCGGCGTCAACTGAAAATCTACGCCGTTGCTGTTTATGATGTTGACAATCTCGCGTGTTTGCAGTTGTTTTGAGCGAAGCACGCTGATGAGTTTTTCTTTTTTAACTGCTAATCCTTTATATGTTTGACCGAAAATTGAAACCGGCAAACCGATTAGCAGACAACACATTATTACTTTAATCGTTTTCGATATTCTTCGATTTACTACTTTCTTTTCCATTATTTCTTAATATTCCTTTGCAGAAATCTCGAACACTTCGAGCTATTTATTTTTCTTTAATGCTTTTTGAACTTCTATAAGTCCTTGTTTGGCTTCTTCGTTTCCGGGGTCAAGCTGAATGGCTTTCTGATAAGCTGCGACCGAATCGGCAAAGGCGCGCGTTCCAAATAAAGCCAAGCCGAGATTATTCCACGAATTTGAATCTTGAGGCAAGAGCTTTACGCCCTGTTTGCAGGCTTCGACCGCATCCGCGTAACGCTTTAATTTAATCAATGCCCAGCCGAGATTAACCCACGCTTCCGCGTAAGCGGCATCCAGATGAAGAGCTTTTTGATACGGTTCGATTGCGCTCTGGTAATCTTCATTTAAGTTAAACGAATCTCCGAGATAATACCAAGCAAATTTGTTGTCGGGCGCAAGTTTGGTCGTTTGCTTAAATGCGTCGGCAGCTTCGGCGTAGCGTTTTAAGAAGAATAAAGAACCACCCAAACCCAGCCACGCATCAGCATCCGCCGCATCTAATTTTAACGCTTTCTGGTAGCTTTCCAGCGCGAAACTATAATTTTCCATTTTGGCAAAAGTATCGCCGAGGTTGCGCCAGCCGCCGCTTGAATTCGGCTCGAGCTGCAAACCTTTCTGATACGCGCGAATTGCTTCTGGAAAATTCTCCATATCGTAGTAAGCATTGCCGAACTGTAGCCAACTGTCGCCGTCGTCGGGTTTTAGTTCGACGAGTTTTTGATAGACTTCAATCGCTTCCTTATATTTTTTCAGGTTGACGAGCGAAAAACCCAGATTTTTCCAGCCGTCGGCATCGGTCGCGTCAAGCGTCAACGCTTTAACAAAATAAGCGGCGGCTTCGTCATATCTCTTAAGATTTTGATACGACAAACCGACATTGTAGAAAGCCTCGGCAGTCGGTTTTGCGGCGGCTGATGATTTAAAGGCGGCGGCGGATTCCTCGTATTCGCCGGCTTGGAATAAATCGTTGCCCTTTTTGAAATTAACATCGAAGTCCGGCGTCGCGTTGCGGTAATTGCCGCGCACCGCAGCTAAAACAGCCGAATTCGCGCCGGCGGCGGTCAGTTCTCTTTCGATTGCCGCGGTCACTTGAAAATCGACACCGTTGCGGCTGACGGTGTCCAAAATCTTCGCCGGTGTCAGCAATTTTGAACGCAAAACTGTTACCAGTCGATTTTTTGTAACCGGCAAACCTTTATATTCTTTCTGCTGCGCCCAAACAGCAATTGTGGAAAAAGTTATGAAGGCGGCAAAAACAATTGCCTGAAATGCCGGCGAGAAAATTTTATTTAAATGGTTTCGATTGAGCATAAATGTAAAACCTCTCAATTTACAAACTAATTTAGTTTCGATTGTTCATCAGCAATTGCCCGTCAATAAACATTCTGCGCTTGGTTTTTTCGCCGCCGGTTTTTTCGCCGCAGGCGCGGCAGGTTTAGGCGCGGCAGGCTTTTGAGCAACAGTTTCGCGCGGTTTTTCAGCAGGCTTGTCAGTCGATTTCGGGACTTTGGTATCAGGCTGCAACGTCAGGTCACCGGTTTTTGAATCGGTCGGCGTTAAAGTTCCGGTTCCTTGGCTTGTAATCGATTGTGCGGGCGCGACGGTTGAAACTGCCGGTTGCTCGACTTTCGGAGCGTCGATAATCGCCGGTTTTTCCGCAGGTTTTACTACTTCTGTCGCAGGCTTACTTTCCGCGACTTTGCTTTTTACCAAAAGCATAAACGCCGCGACCGACATTAAACCGATTAAAAAAATTGCCGCAACTGCCGCTCCCGCATAATGAACTATTGTTAATTTACTAAAAAACGACGGAGATGATTGGCTTGCCGACGGCATATTTCCGGCGGTCGCCGCCGTCGCGCCAACCGCGCCGAGCCTTGTTGCCTTCGGAGTACTTGCAAATGCGGGAGCGGCAGTTGCGGCATTCGCGCCCAATCTTGTTTCCTTGATTGAAGGTTTCGGCGGCGCGGCGGCTGGCGCGCCGAGTCGCGTAGCTTTCGGCACATTGCTCTGCGGCATATTATTCAATACTTCCGTTCGCGCCGTTCCGGGTTGCGATACCGGCGGATTTGACGGGCGCGTGTTTGTTCGAGCCATATAACTTCCGGTTGTGCCGCGCATCGCGCCCGAAGATGCAAAACCGGCGTCGAGCAAAGCGTCGCGGAATTCTCCGGCAGTTTGAAAACGCTCGTCCGGGTTTTTGGCAATCGATTTCATAATCGCCGCTTCGACCGCTTCGGGAATCGAAGGATTTATTTGGCGCGGCGGCGGCGGCATCGTTTCGGTTTGCAGCATCATCAGCTGAAACTCGTTTTCGGTATCGAACGGAGTTCTGCCCGTCAAAACTTCGTAGAGCATCATTCCGAGCGCGTAAATATCGCTTCGAGCGTCGGTTTCCAGACCTTTGACTTGTTCGGGCGCCATATATTCCAGCGTTCCAATAATGTTTCCGGCTCGCGTCATTCGCGTGCTTCCCAAAAGACGCGCGATGCCGAAATCCAAAACCTTGAGAGTTCCCTTTTCGGTCAACATCATATTCGCCGGTTTGATGTCGCGGTGAATAATTCCGTATTCGTGCGCGTGGTCAATGCCGTCCATCACTTGGCAGAAAACCGGAATCGCTTCTTCGGCAGACAGCGCGCCGCGTTTTTGCAAAATGCTGTCAAGCGTTTCGCCGCGCACAAATTCCAAAACCATATAAAGCTCTTCACCCTGACGGAACATCGTGTAAAGCGTGGCGATATTCGGATGACTTAATTTGGCGAGCGTTACAGCTTCCGAGCGGAAGCGTTCGACTATAGCGTTCTGACTGGCAAGTTCCGGTCTGAGCGCTTTGATGGCGACTTCGCGGTCGAGCATCGTATCGACGCCTTTATAAACCGCGCCCATTCCGCCTTCGCCGAGTTTTGATTCGATTTTGTAATTTCCAACTATTTGTCCAATCATTATCTTAAAGCCTCCACTTCTCTTGTAATGCGAACCGAGCCTTCGGCGTCTGCCGCGTTCTGCAACGATGCGCGCACGATTCCGACTGTAATATTGTCGTGTCCGCCGTTTTGTTTCGCTGCTTCAATCAACTGCTCGCCAGCCGTGTGAACGTCAGCCGCACGACTCCAAATCTGCAAAATTTCTTCGTCCGTCAACATATCGGATAAGCCGTCCGAGCAGAGCAGAAATTCGTCGCCCGCTTCAACTGTAAAAATCTCGGAAACTTCCGCTTCGACAACCGGCTGAGTGCCGACGGCGCGCAAAATTACATTTTTATCGTCGTGATTTCTCGCTTCTTCCATCGAGATAATTCCGAGTTTGACCATTTCCATTACTTGCGAATGGTCGAGCGTGAGCATTTCCAAATTTCGCCCGCGCAGACGATACAGACGACTGTCGCCGACGTGCGCCGAAAACACCGTATTATTCAAAACGACGAGCGCGACAACAGTCGTTCCCATACCGTAATAGTTTTCATCCGTCAGCGAAGTTTCATAAATCTGCGCGCTCGCTTGCTCAATGGCATTTTTTAGCGCATCAGGCGCGGAATTTGTTTCGTCGGCGTAATACAATTCGCTGACGAGCTCAACTGCCATTTGCGACGCGACTTCGCCCGAAGCGTGTCCGCCCATTCCGTCGGCGACGATTGTCAAAATTCCTCTTCTAAAAAGTTTTTCCGGGTCATTCGGATTAATGTGCCGCCCGCTGTCTTCGTTCGCCTCGCGCACGCAGCCGACATCCGTTTGCACGCTGGCAACGATTGATTTTGTTAAATTTTCGTTGATATTAAATTGTCTTGTTTCTTGCATTTCGTCTTTCTATAAAGTGCGTTTGATTTCCCGTAATAAATTTATTTCTGTTTGAGCGAAAAAGTATAAGCCTGTTTGCTGCTCGTAATTTCAAGCTGCACGTTTTTATCTTCAAAGCCTTCGCGCCGTAAGGTGAGCGCGACTTTTTCGCCGTCTCTGGTTTCCAAATTAAACGGCGTCGAGCCAAGTTCCTGTCCGTCGCGGATAACCTTCGCCTTGCCTTCGTCAACATCTACAAGGACACGCCTTTGCGCCGAAGTCGAAGACGATACGACAATCGCTTGATTGCTTTTCACGTCAGGCATTTTTTTCTGATTGGCGACGAAACTGCTCGGATTGTTTGCAGGCGTTTTATTTTCGCCGCCCGAACTGTTCATTGCCCAAAACCCGACGCCGATAAGGGCGAAAACCAATAAAACGGCAAAAGTTGAAGCGACGGCAATTGCCATTACCGGAAGTTTTCTCGGCGCAACGTCGGCATTTTGGGACGATTGGCTAAAAGATTCGTCTCTGCTCGTTTCATATGAATAACTTTGATTACCGCTCTGATAAGTTGAGTCGCTTGAAAAATCCACGTTTGGCGAATCGGTTACAAACTTTGTCGGCGCAGGATTATCCGTCAGACCGAATGTTTTTTTCAAATTGGAAAAAGCGGTTTTGCTCGTTTGTTTTTCGCCGCTCAAAACTCGTTTTACATCTTCGAGCAGTTCGTCAACAGTTTGGTAACGCTCGGCTACATTGCTTTTTAAACAGCGCGCGACAATCCGGGAGACTTCTCTCGACACCGCCGGATTCAACTTTTCAGGCGCGGTAAATTTCGCCGTCGTAATTTGCAGACAAAGGCTCGCCAGAGTTTCCGCCTGAAACGGCATATCACCCGTCAGCATTTCGTATAGCAGAACGCCGAGCGCCCAAATATCGGTTTGCGGGCTTCCCGCCTGTCCTTCGAGTTGTTCGGGCGCAAGATAATGCGGCGTGCCGATAACGCCGCCGACCTGCGTTAAATTTTGACTCTTTGCTCCTTTGGCAATGCCGAAATCAAGCATCTTGACTTTGCCGTCGGCAGTCAATTTTATATTTTGCGATTTTATATCGCGGTGAACGATTCCGTTTCGATGTATAAAAGCAATCGCGTCGCAAACCGATTGGAAAGTTTTTAAAGAGTCCTCGACGGTAAAAGCGCGGCGGGCGACTAAATCCTCCAAACTTTCGCCGTCGATAAACTCCATAAAAATAAAGAGTTGACCATTGATTTCAGAAAAATCGTAAAGCGCGGCGACGTTCGGATGATGAAGACTTGCCTGCAATTGAGCTTCGTTGAAAAAACGTGATGTGAAAGACTCGTCGGCGGCAGTTTGGTTTAAAACTTTTATCGCCGCCGGACGATTCAGTTTAGCGTGGACGCCATGATACACTTCGCCCATTCCGCCCGCGCCCAAAAACCGTACGACGCGGTATTCGCCAATCATTTCATTCGTCTCAAATCGCTTCATAAATAGTTAACGATGAGTTAGGAACGATGAGCGATGAATTAATGAAATTGTCTTAAGTATTCATCATTCATCGTTCCGCATTCATAATTTTCTCTTACTCGCTCGCCAAAAATTCCTTGCCGTAGCGAATCGGCACGGCATAAGTTATCGCGTCCGCCTGCTGTCCGGCGAAGAAAATGCCGATGACGCGACCTTGTGAATCGAAAACGGGTCCACCGGAATTACCCGCGCCGGTCGAGCCGGTCGCAAGCTGAATGACGTCGCCCATCAAGCTGACGCGCTTGTCTTTTTCATCGTCGTTGCTGCGAATGATATTTCCGATGTTGGTCGTCGTAACGGTCGGGTCGGGAATTAATTTCGCCTGCGTTCCCTGATTGAAAACGTCGTTTGACTTGATAACGCCGTAAACCGGCGGCGATGCTGCCGGATAACCCATAATCGTTACCTGTTCGCCTTTTTTCAATGTGTCGTAATTGTCGTAAAGCTCGACTTTCGTCAATTGACCGGGAACGTCAATTTTAATTAAAGCAACGTCGTGGCGGTCGGAAGTTTGTTTAAGCTGCGCCGCCATTCTTGATTCCTTTCCGGCGAGCGTAACATCCAGAGTATCGTCAACTCCCTTCAAAGTTCCCTGCAATTGTTTGCCTTCCTGTTTGGTATTTGCCGGAACCCAATCGGTCGGCGGCGGCATAAGAGAAGTGCTGGCAAGTTGTCCGCTCGGTGTTATAACTATGCCGCGCGGCGTGTCGGGCGGAAAATGATAAGTCGTCATCCAAGTTGCGGCAACGTGGCGATTGGTTAAAACGAAACCGTCGCTGGTTACGACAAAACCCGTTCCGGTGTGTCTGCCGCCGATAGGAACGCTCAAAGCATTTTTTTCGTCGGTTAGAATCGGCTCGTATGAATTTCCTACTTGTATGTAAAGCGGAATCGCGTTACCGGCGGTTTGGTCAATCGCGCCTTTGCCGTAGTTGACGCCCATAATTCTTGAGAGAAACTCGCGGCTGTTCGGAACGAACTGATGATAAATCTGCGCCTGTTTCTGCGTGTCAATCAGTCGCCAAGCAACTTCGATATAAACGACCGATTTGCCGTATTTATCGTTAATATCGGCGGCGGAAATGGGCGCAGATGATTTGTCGTCGGCGATTTTCTTTTCCATTGCGCCGGTTTTGCTTTCAAAATCTTCCTTCAAAGCGCTTTCGCGGTGGTTGCTATACCAGTAAGCCCCACCGATTAGGACGCCGAAAAGCAGCAGAACGGAAACGGCGGCAACCGCGGCGATTAAACCGTATTTGCGTCCCTGCGCTTTTTTCGTTTCGGTAACGGTTTGCGAAATCATTCGCTCGACCGTCGCTTTGCCGACTGTTCCCGGAGGTTTGCCGCCCGCTCCGCCGCTTGTGCCGACCATTCGCGTGGCGGGCGTTGTCGCGTTGCCGAAATCCGCCATTCTGGTTTGTTTTGCGCCGCTCATCGGGCGCGGCTCGGCATCGAATTGAAACTCAGGACCGCTCGGTCCAAGCTGGACATAATCGCCGGGACTCAAACGCACCGTTCCGGTAACGCGCTGTTTATTGTGAAAAGTTCCGTTCGTGCTGTTTAAATCGGTTAGAAGAAATCCATACTGGTCGTTCGGGTCTTTCGTAATCTTAGCATGCTGGCGTCCGACCAAATCGTCGCGGTTTGGGTCATATTGGACGGTTGCGCTCGTATCGCGTCCGAGAATTATTTCGTTGTGATATTTTAATGCAAATTCCTCGACCTGATTGGCTTTTGAGCCGCTCAGGTGTTTTATAACCATTCTTTCCATATTTGTCTCCTAAAAATTTGTCGGGTTTTATAAGAAAACTTCGGAAAACTCTTTTTAATAAATTTCCAAATATTTTTTTGGAACAACTGTATAACGGACTTGAAATGCAGTCTCGAAACAGTCGTCGGCAAATTTAATTTTTGTTTGCGGACGAGCAGCGGAGTTTTGGCTGCTCAGATTTATACAGAATTTTCAGTAGTGTTTCCTGTCTTTTTAATAACGCAATATATTTACATTAAACGGCTCAAAAAATAAACCGGGAAATCTATTTTTTACATCTCTAAATAAAAAAGCGACAACTATTTGGCTCGATGCGGTAACTTCTGCCTTGATAACAATATTCAGCATTCAGCTTTTCTTTTGACTAATTTTCTTTTCGCTTTTTGCCGACGCTTTTTAATTCTCGATAAAATATGCGAAAATCTTTTGAAAATTTTAAACAGCTTGGTTTTTTAGTAGTCAGTTTTAGCTTTAAGCAGTTAGCTTTATATTCTTTATTAAAAATAAAGATAAATTTTTCATTAGTCTTTTATTTTTCAACGAATTAAATTAAAATTCAAGTGTTTAATCTGCCACGCTTGTAAAAATCTTTCTTTATCTGTAATAATTGAAAACTTCGAGATGTTTGTTGTTTCTATTTTGATGTTTTACGGCGGCTATAGTTCAGTTGGTTAGAACGCTTGATTGTGGTTCAAGAGGTCGTGGGTT
>JALYZF010000231.1 GCA_030948995.1 Acidobacteriota bacterium | reverse complement strand
CTGCCCGTCGTTGTGAGCCGCGTCAGTTTCATCTGCGACGATGAAGACGCGGGGTTCTTTTGGCTGCCGGAATATTTATAAACCGCGTAACCGATGCCTGCAACTACGAGCGTAAGTAAAACAAGCGCGAGCGCCGCTCCGAATTTATGCCGCTTGATTTCGCTAACAACATATTCCGCGCTCGAAGTCGAGCGAGCCGTTTCCGCTTGCGCCGTGTCCGAAGTTGATTGGCGCGCGCTGTCTGTCTTTACTTGCGGCGGACTGCTGCTCGCTCGCTCGCTCCCGCTTGAATCCGGTTGAACTGAATGCTCCAGCGCGGCTTTATCCTTTAACTCTTGCCGCAGTTCGTCCAGTTCAATCGCCACATCTTTGATTGATTGATAACGTTTATCCGGCTCTTTCGCCAGACAACGGCGCACGATTCTTTGCAATTCCGGCGGCGCGTCCTCGTTAAGATCTCGAATCTGCGGCGTCGGCGCGTGAACTATTTTGTGCAGGGAGTCGAGCGCGTCTTTGCCTTCAAACGCCTTTCGTCCGGTCGCCGCTTCAAACAGAATGCAGCCGAAAGAGAAAATGTCCGAGCGATGGTCAATCTCTCTCGTCTTTCCCTGCGCTTGTTCGGGCGACATATAACCGATTGTTCCCATAACCATACCGGGCGTCGAAAGAGGTTGCGGTAGCATCGCGGTCGCGGCTTCATTCAACTCGTCATTGCTCGCATCTTTAGGATTTTGCGGTTCGACAAGTTTTGCCAGCCCGAAATCCAGAATCTTCGCGTAATCATCGCGCGAAATCATAATATTGTCGGGCTTCAAATCACGATGCACGATTCCGGCGGCGTGCGCTTTGGCTAAACCTTCGGCGGTTTGCGCGAGATATTTTAATAATTTTCCGAGCGAAATTTTCTCTCGATGAATCTTTTCAAAGAGCGTCACGCCGTCAACATACTCCATCGCAATAAAGCGCTTGCCGTCGGCTTCTCCAATTTCGTAAATGTGCGTGATATTCGGATGATTGAGCGCGGCGGCGGCTTCGGCTTCTTGAGTAAAGCGACGCAATCTGTCTTCGTTTTGGTTAAAATCAGAAGGCAGCAGCTTGAGCGCGACGGAACGTTTCAGTTTAGTATCTTCGGCAAGATAAACTTCGCCCATTCCGCCCGCGCCGAGCGACCTTAAAATTCGGTAATGACCCAGCGATTTTCCGGCTTCTAAATTGTTCGGCTTTCCGTCTGTCATCGTTTCAACGTTAAATACTTATGACGTTCCGCTTTTCAAAAAATTGCCGGTTGCTTCGCTTGTGCCTTGTGTTCGCCGTTTTCGACGAATGCCTTCTTCGCAAATTATTTCGCTGCGGTCGCACTGCCCGCACCGAGATATTTCTCGAACCATTCGAGATTCGCCCGCATCGCGGCGAGCTGCATTTTCGGCTCGGTCGGACCGTGCGGCTGGCGCGGCAGGACAATCATCCGAACGGGAACGCCCTGCGCTTTGAGCGCGTTGTAAAACTCGTAGCCTTGCGAAATCGGCACGCGCACGTCGGCGTCGCCCTGCTGAATCATCGTCGGCGTCGTTACGCCTTTGACGTTATAGACGGGCGAATGTTTCATATAAATTTCCGTGTTTTCCCAAAACTGCCCGCCGAAATAATCTGGAACGAACGCCGGAATATCGGCAGTTCCGTTAAAGCTGACTAAATCGGTAACGGGCGCGCCGGCGGACGCCGCTTTGAAACGATGCGTCTGCGTTACAATCCACGAAGTCATAAATCCGCCGTAGCTCCAGCCCATCACTCCCAATCTTTCCGGGTCGGCGACGCCCATTTCGATAACTTTATCTACGCCCGTCATCAAATCTTGGAAATCCGCGCCGCCCCAATCCTTGACGTTTGCCCGCCTATATTCCGTGCCGTAACCGCTTGAGCCGCGCGGATTCGGGCGCAAAATCGCGTAGCCGCGCGAGGCGAAAGTCGCCAGCGGATAGACGCCGCGCCCGCCGATAAAAGTTTGCGAAAAAACTCCGGCAGGTCCGCCGTGAACGTTCAAAATCAAAGGCACTTTCGTTCCGGCTTGAAACCCGACGGGATAAGTAAGCAGTCCTTCGATTTCCTTGCCGTCCGCAGATTTCCATCGAACGACTTCGGTTTTGCCGAGCGGCGGCATTTTCATTTCCGTATTGGCGCGAGAAATTTGAACGGGCGCGAAATTGCCTACGCGCGAAACATAGGCTTCGGGCGCGCGGTCGGGCATCTGCGTCACAAAGCCAAACATGGTGCCGTCTTTGTTGACGTTCAAGCCTTGATAAACCGCGCCCGTGGTTTTAATTTCCTCGATTCGGTTCGCCGCCGTGTCAATCGCGTAAATGCTCGTTCCCGTGCCTTTCGCTTCGCTGAAATAAATGCGGCGTCCGTCGGCAGACCAACCGGCGACGTTCGGCTGTCCGTCATAGGAAGCGGCGAGCGATTTCGGCGTGCCGCCCGCCACTGAAAAAATCGTAATCACGCCGCTTTGCGCCCAACGCGGCGGATTGTCCGAAACTATCATTGCGATTGATTTGCCGTCGGGCGAAAAACGCGGCGCGGTTTCGGCGGCTGGCGTCGCGGCAAGCGGCGTTACTCTGGCGGTTGCCACTTCGACCACCGAAACGTCCGAACTCGACCAATCGTTGGCGCTCGGCGTTTTGACGTGGCTGAAAACGATTTGCCTGCCGTCGGGCGACCAATCAAAGTTGTTGTCAACGCTGAAATTGCCCGCCGTCAACTTGCGCGGCTCGCGCTTGCCGCTCGCGTCTTTGTTTAAGGAGACGACATACAGGCGATTCATCTTGAGATTTTCGTCAACCCAATGATAATCGGCTTTTCCTTTATCATTTTTCTCTTCATCTTCGGTTTTCGCGTCCGCCATCGTATAAGCAATCGAAGCCGAATCGGGCGACCATTCAAAATCCGAAATGCCCGATTTCAAATCGGTTAGAGGCTCGGCTTCACCGCCGCTTAGGCGCAGCAAATACAAATTATTTCGATTGTCTTTGCGATTAGACAGAAAAGCCAGACTGTTTCCGTCAGGCGACCATTTCGGATTTGTAGAAGATTTATCGCCGAACGTAATTTGCAGGGAATTCCCACCGTCAACATTTGCGAGATAAATTTGGGTAACGATTTCGCTCTTGTCCGCCGTCATCACGGCGTCTCCGACGGTGTAAGCAGCGCGCTTGCCGTCGGGCGAAACGCGCGGCGCACCCGGAGTTTTAACTTTCATCTGCATCTCCGGCGTCCAAGCCGTTGTATTTTCCTGCGCTTGCGTCGTCAGTGCCAAAGCTACTGCAAGCAATCCAGATACAATTAATTTTTTAGCTAAAAATTTCATATTAACCTCCTTTCGTTTCAAATATTTTCCTAGATTTTCTTAAACATTAACGCACGGTTAGCGTTTCAAAAACTGCCCGTCGCCAGTTTTGCCTTTATGCTCGCCGTTTTCAATTTAACTTTTCACGGCTTCGACAATACTAAAAGGCGAGCGCGTCGGGATAATTCTTGTCAGGTTAAAGCCGGATGATTCGAGCAGTTTTCGATACTCGGCTTCGGTGCGTTCTTTGCCGCCGGAAGCGATAAGCATCTGAACGTCCATAACTTTGGACGGACTCGCCGCGTTGCCTTCCGGGACGACCATTTCGACGATTAGAACCTTACCTTTTTCGTTCATTGCAATATGGATGTTTTGCAGGATTTTAATGCTTTCGTCGTCGTTCCAATCGTGAATGATGTGCTTCATCGTGTAAATGTCCGCGCCTGCCGGAACGCTTTCAAAAAAATCACCCGGAACGAGTTCAAAGCGGTCGCTGACGCCTTGCTTTTTAAACGACTCGACCGCTCCGTCAATGACTGTCGGTTGGTCAAATAAAACTCCCTGCAAATGCGGATTGGCTTTCAAAATCGCGGCAAGCAAAAATCCATGACCACCCGCGATGTCAACCAGCTTACCCGCGCTCGTAAAATCGTAAGCCTCGACAATCGGCGGAATAACCGACGATGAAAGATTCACCATCGCGCGGCTAAACAACGCTTCGTCTTCCGGGTTAGAGGTAAGAAACTCGAAAAGCGGTCTGCCGTGAGCTTTCTCCTGCGCGGTTTCGCCTGTTTTGACGCTGTGCCTTAGTTCACCGTAATTGCGCCAATTCCATTCTTCGCCCTGCATAATCGCCACGTCGCGCATCGAGTTCGGCGCGTCCTGCCGCAACAGTTCGGCAAGCGGCGTTAGCTCGAACTTCCTATCGGCAGTTTCCGAAAAAATGCCGACGCTCGCCAGCAGTCGGAGAATGCGATACAAGGACGGCGCGTGCGTTTCCGTTTCGGCAGCAAGTTCTTCAGCGGTCTGCGGTTTTTCGACGAGCAGATCGGCAATGCCAAATTTTGCCGCAATTGAAATACTCTGCTGCATCAACCCTCCAAACAACATTTGTGACACGATAGCTTCCGGCGGCATTTGCTGCCTCATTGTTGTTGTGTTGTCATTCATAATTTTATCTCCTGATTTTTAGATATTCACGCACGTTCCGCGTTTCAAAAATTGACCGTCGCCCGCTTTTCCTTTATGCTCGCCGTTTTCAATGACGACGCGCCCGCGAGATAAAACGGTTTCGACTTTGCCTTTTACTTTCCAGCCTTCGTAGGACGAATAATCCACGTTCATATGTTCGTGCGCCACGCCGAAAGTGTGTTCTTTTTCCGGGTCGAAAATCACGATGTCGGCATCCGAGCCGACGGCAATCGTGCCTTTTTTCGGGAACAAGCCGAACATTTTCGCGGCGGCGGTCGAGGTCAATTCGACAAAGCGATTCAGGGAAATTCGATTTTCAACAACTCCGCCGTTGTAAATCAGCGACATTCGATTCTCCACGCCGGGCGCGCCGTTCGGGATTTTTGAAAAATCATTTACGCCCAATTCCTTTTGCTCTTTCATACAAAACGGGCAATGGTCGGTGGAGATGACTTGAAGGTCGTCCATTTTCAAGCCTTTCCACAATTCCGCCTGATTATGCTTTTCGCGCAGCGGCGGCGTCATCACATATTTCGCGCCCTCGAAATCGTCGCCGTAATCTTCGATTGAATGAAAAAGATATTGCGGGCAGGTTTCGGCAAAAGCGGCGATGCCTCGGTCTCGCGCTTCGCGGACTTTGTTCAGCGCGTCGGTGCAAGACAAATGCACAATATAAACGGGCGATTCAGCCATCTCCGCAATGGCAATCGCGCGATGCACGCCTTCGGCTTCGGCAATCGTCGGGCGCGTCAGAGCGTGATATTTCGGCGCGGTTCTGCCTGCCGCAAGAGCGCGTTTGATGATTTCGTTTATCACAATCCCGTTTTCGGCGTGCATACAAATCAAGCCGCCGCGATTTCCCGCCGCCGACATCGCTCGAAAAATCGTCGCGTCATCCGCCAGAAAAACGCCCGGATAAGCCATAAACAACTTAAAGCTCGTGATGCCTTCGTCCATCAGACGATACATCTCGCGCTCGTCGCCGTCTTCAAACTCGGTCGTAATCAGGTGAAAACTGTAATCAATCGCGCATTTTCCCTCCGCCTTTTTGTGCCACGCATCCACGCCCGAAGTCATTGATTCGCCTTTCGTCTGCACGGCGAAATCAATAATCGTGGTCGTCCCGCCAAACGCCGCGGCGCGCGTCCCTGTGAAAAAATCGTCCGACGAAAAAGTTCCGCCAAACGGCAATTCCATATGCGTGTGCGGGTCAATCCCGCCCGGAATGACGATCTTGTTTGCCGCGTCAATCGTTATATCGGCTTCCATTTCGAGCGTCTTGCCGATGACGGAAATCGTTTCGTCTTCGATTAAAATATCGGCGCGGTAATCGTCAACCGCCGTTACAATTCGTCCGTTTTTGATAAGTGTTTTCATAATTTTTTATCCACGAAGTAACACGAAGATTTCACAAAGTTGATTCAATAATCAATGCGGTAATTTACCCAATCAAACTTGAATCATCTTTTATGAAATTTCATTCGCAACCATTCCAAGTCATCTTCATAATCCAAAGCGGCTTCGTCGTTTCCTTGGCGTTTTTGGTTTTTGCAAAATCTCGCAAGAAAATCACGCATTTTAATCAAGCGTTTTTCCGATTTTGGCGTTCCCCATTCTTCCAGATATTGCGGATAATTTGCTTTGCAATACCTGACATATTCTTCTGAAAGAATTTGATAAAGATGAGAATTAAAAACTTTTGCTAGAATTTTTTGACGTTCAGAAAAATGCAGTCCTTTTGTTTTGCCAACCGTGTAACCTAAATGTTTCAGCACTCCAATTTCAGGCGATTTGATTTCTAAATTTCCGCCGTTATAATTTTGCGAAACGAGAGTGTTGACCCAATCAATTTGAGGCATTGAAAGAAAATATTGGAGCGCGGGATGTTCTTCGGCAAAAGCCAGAGCAACGTCTTCATCGTCAAACGGGTCTTGTCCGGTTATCCAATAAGCCCAAAACATTTCTTGCAAATAAACCTTCAAACTTTTCCCTTCGCGGTCGTCTAAAAGTTTATTCAATTTTTCATCGTGTTCTTGCCAATCGTCTCTGCCGATGATAAGGACATCGGTATCAATTCCGATATTATAAACTTCCAAGCCAGCAACTCTTAAAACATAATCAAAATCGTCTTCGGTAAGCGGATTAGAACCGATTGTAGAAATTGTATTTTTCGCGCAAGGCACAGAGGGAAAATAATCTAAAAACCATTTTTCTAAGATTTCATTGTCGAGTGGAATTATCATATTTTAATTTTAGGTCGCCAAGTTTATTTTGATTTTCCGCAAAAGTTTGACATCTCTTTTCAATTCAACAAGATTTCAGTAAATCCCGCTTTCTCCGCCGCTTTCGCCAAGCGTTCGTCAGCCGTAACGAACGGACGGCGGCGCGGTTTTTCCTGACACCAGACGAGTGCCGCCGCGAGTTGGAACGAATCCAACGCGCGCAAGCCGTAATGCGCGGGCAAATCGTTTGCCAGTTCGATGACTCTTTCGACGGGCGAAACGATGCGGCAAGTTTTTCTGAGTTTTTCCCACAAGCGCAAGGCTTTGATTGTTTCCTTTTCCGTCAAATCGCCGTTGCGTTTGAGCCTCGCCAAACCGCTGTTGATTTCAACCGACGTTCCCCACCAGACGACGATTTTCGGATATTTTCGCAGCCATTTTTTTGATTGCGCCGTGAAAATTTGCGAACAGCAAAGCGGCAAAATCGCGCTCGTGTCCCAAAAGGCAATTTCAGTCTTCATCGCGTTCGTCGGTTATGGCTTTGATTGCCGTTTTGCTTTTCAAAGCGGGGCGTTTTTC
>JALYZF010000195.1 GCA_030948995.1 Acidobacteriota bacterium | reverse complement strand
TCCTGATACAAAACGGCTTCCGTAGTGTCTTCAAAAATAATGTTCGAGTCGGGATAACCATCTTCGTTGAGTTTTTTGTTAATTTCAAAATCAATATCGTCTTTCGTGTCTTTCGATTCCCAGTAACCGAACTCAAACCGCGTCGCATTTTTCAAAACCCCGGCCGGTCTGACGTTGTTGCCTTTTTTACCTTTGACGTAAATCTCAGGCACAAGCAATAGATTACGACGCTCGGCGTAAGAGTTAACGAGATTGAGAAAGGCGCGTCTGATTGACGCTTCGTTATGGCTTCCGCCGAACCGTTTATCTTTGTCCAGTTCGTTGTAATAACGATTGATAAGTTGTTTCGACATAAGTTTGAATTATTACTTATTCAAAAACTTGGCAATTCCGTTTTGGCAATCGTCGGTTAATCTGGCAATCGTGTTGATGTCCACGCCGGAGAGAAGCGCGTTTTCAAAAGTCATTCCGTCCATTTGATAAAGCAAACGCTTGGATAAAACGACGGCGGAGCGCGAGACGGTTTTATAAACCGAAAGATAATTTTCTACCGCTTCGTCAAAATTTTCGTCGGCGAACACGCGATTTATCAAACCGGTTCGCTCGGCTTCGGCGGCGGAAAATTCAAAGCCCTGCGTGATGAGTTCAAAGGCGCGTTTCTCGGAAACGTTACGGCGCAAAATCGCCGTTACCATTGCCGGAACAAAACCGATTTTAACTTCCGGGTAGCCAAAACGCGCCGATTCGGTTGCCAGCACAATATCGCAAGCCGTCGCCAAACCACAGCCGCCCGCCAGAGCGCGACCGTGAACGGCGGCGGCGACCGGAATTTTTACGCGGCGAATCAGCGAAAATAATTCTCTTAAATTATCGGCATCGTCCCAATTTTCCAAAACGTCGCTTTGGGAAATTTTCTGCAAAGCCGATAAATCCGCGCCCGAACAAAAATCTTTGCCCGCGCCGCGAATTACGATTGCGCGAAGCGTTTCATCCCGGTCAGCCTCGCGCAGAGCATTTTTTAAATCGTTGATAATCGCGTCGTTTAGAGCGTTGCGCTTTTCGGGACGATTCAAGGTGATTGTAAAAATCGAGTTTTCGACGGCGGTTAAAATTTCAGACATTTTCTTTGGAAGTTTTGACAATCGAAGTCAGGAGCGCAAAAATTTCTTCTCTGTCGGAATCAATCGAATTAAACGCTTTTTCGGTTAAGTAATCGGCTTGGTAAAGAAGCCGCAGCCAGTATTCGGTTTCCGACGCTTTGCGGCGCGCAACCGCCATTTCATTGATAAATGCTTGACGCGATTCGGCGTCAACGGCTTCCTTAATATGTTTGCCGATATGCGTGCCGGAAACGAGCAGTTCTTTGCTCAAAATATATTCTTTCTTCTCGTCAACCAAATAACGATTCAGTTTGATAATTTGCAATGCAAAGGCAAATGATTTCTCTAAAGCCGGATTTTCTTTCATAACGAATCGAATGTTTGAAAAGGAAAACAATTTTACATTCTAAATTTTTAATTTCTCTACATAAAAATAATTTTTCATTGTAAATTCTGTAAGAAAATTAAAAATTCAGAATGTAAAATTTAGAATTGTTTTCCGAAATTTCTGTTACTGTCCCTGCGTTAATTTCGTTGCTTTATCAATTTCCGCCGCAAAGTTTTCCAAAGTTTTAGCGATTGATTCGATATTGGCGGCGGCTTCCGTCCAATTGCGCTGCTCGATTGCCTCGCGCGCTCCCGGCATCGTTTTAACGCCGTAGCCGGTGTAAAAACCGGGCGCGTAGATTTGATGTTTGAACCAATCGCGGCGCGGCAAGCCTGTGTCGTTTGTTAAAGCGCGTTCGGATTTGAATAAAATCTCGTCCAATTGTTTTTGCATTGCCGGCGGAATTTGTTTGCCTTTTGTCGCCGTTTGATAATTTTTCGCGCTTTCCTGCAATTTTGCCAAAGCGTTTTGAAGCGGCGCGAAATTTAGAAACGGCACGCTGTCTTTTGTTTTGGGCATCACGAAAGTCTCCGTCGGGTCTTGCGCCGCTTTTAATGTTCCGTCGGAAATCATTTGATTCATCGTGCGTGTATCTTCGCGCATTGTGTCGGTCATCGCCGTTAATTCTTTAACATAGACGCCGATTGTGTCGGCAAAATTCGTAAACTCAAACGGCAAAACTTCAGCGTCGGCGAGCCGCAAAGTCATACGTCCGGCAGTTTGCGCGAGCGTGATTCCGTAATCAAAATTCGGGTCAATGAATTTGGTGAAATGGTCAAACGAATCGTAAACCGAATGATACGAACCGCCGCCGTCTTCGCCGCCATAACCGAGATTCAAGGAAGCAATGCCGAGATGCTGCAAAAACGGCGTAAAGTCCGAGCCTGAACCTAAGGCTTCGATTCGCAAGTAGCTGCGCTCACGCGCTTCGCGTTTATCGTTGGGCGAGCCGTTGACCAGAATTCTGTCTTTTAAACGGTCGCCGACAGTGATTTTTGTTTGCGGGTCGGTTATGTCTTTTGATACTTCGCCGACAAATTTTTCGAGCGTGTGCGAGCCGCCGACGCCTAAGAAGCCGCGTCCGTTCGAGTCGGAATTGATATAAACGGCGGCTTTGTTTTTTAATTCGTCGGCGTGCGTTTCGACCCATTCGGTCGAGCCGAGAAGTCCCGGCTCTTCGCCGTCCCAAGCGCAATAAACAATTGTGCGTTTCGGTTTCCATCCGGTTTTGGCAAGTTCGGCAACGGCGCGCGCTTCTTCGAGCATCGCCACTTGTCCGCTCAAAGGGTCGTCCGCGCCGTTTACCCAAGCGTCGTGATGATTGCCGCGAATAATCCATTCGTCGGGACGTTCAGCGCCGTTCATTCGCGCAATTACGTCGTAGATTGTTTTCGTGTCCCAGTTAAATTCAAGTTTAAGATGCACTCGCGTCCGGTCAGTTCCGCCGAAATGATATGTAATCGGCAACGCGCCGCGCCAAGCGTCAGGCACTACCGCGCCTTGCAGTGAACGAAGAAGCGGCAGAGCATCGCTATAAGAAATTGGCATCACGGGAATTTTCGTCAATGTCGGCGCGTCTTTTAATGCGAGGCGTTTCGCTCCTTTTGTCGAGCCTACGCCGGGCGTCAACGGGTCGCCGGGAAACACCGGCATATCGGCGACCGAGCCGCGCTGCGCGCCGGTTTCATTGCGCCACGCACCTTTGGGATAAACGTCGCCTTGATAAAAACCGTCGTTGCGCGGGTCGGAATAAATCAAACATCCGATTGCGCCGTGTTCCGCCGCGACTTTCGGCTTGATACCGCGCCAGCTTCCGCCGTAACGCGCAATCGCAATTTTGCCGCGCACGTCAACGCCGCGACGTTCTAATTCTTCATAATCTGCCGGAACGCCGTAATTGACATAGACGAGCGGCGCGGTTACGTCGCCGTCAATCGAATATGCGTTGTAAACGGGAAGCTGCTCGTTTTGCTGATTCGATGTCGAATCTTCCGGCAAAGCAGGTTCGGCAATTTTCGCCGTGAATCTCTCCGGCGCAAGCATTTCTAAAACGCGCGTTTTCGGCGTCGGAAACAAAACGTCGAAGGTTTCAATGTTTGTATCATAACCCCAAGATTTAAGTAGAGACGCTATAAATTCGGCGTTTTCCTTATCATAAGGCGAGCCGACGTGATGCGGGCGAGCCGACAGTTTTTTCAGCCATTCGCGCAAGTTCTCACGCCGTAAAGACGCATCGAATTTCGCTTCCAACTGTTTTTGATTCGTTGAGCTTTCACGCGAAAAACCCATTAAAACTTTTTCGTCAGATGTTTTAATTTGCGCGACGAGCGCGGACGAAGACGACAACACACAAAAAACTAAAATGCCAGATAATAAACGACGCATATTTTTCCTTTTGAAATTAAATTTTTTTTGATTGAAGCGGTTTTATTGTAAAGAGATTTTTTTTGAAATGCTAATTGATTTGGTTATTCGGCCAAAAAATCGCGCAGGATTTCCGTTACCGCGCCTTTTGCTTCCTGCTGAACCCAATGCCCGCTTGTCGGAATCCGAAACTCTTCAAACGGCGCGTCAATCGCGTCGCCGACGCCTTTGACGGTTTCAGGCAGAATCGCAAAATCCTTTTCGCCGTAAATAAAAACTGTCGGGACGCGAATTTTTTCCCGTAAATCCGATTTGGCAAAAAAGCGTTTGAAGACGTTTGCACGGTAATAATTAACCATTGCCGTTAAAGCAAAAGGCTCGCTCCAAGCCTTTTTATATTCGGCAATATCTTCATCGGTGAAAACATCTTTTTCGACGGTCGAATTTTTCAGCGAATTTTCAAGCGCGGCGAAATTGTCGCGCCGAAAAATAAATTCCGGCAAGCGCGGTATTTGGAAAAAGAACATATACCAACTGGCGAAAAACTGTTTCAAGGTTTGATTCCTTCGCCAAATTTGAACGGGCGGAACTTGCAGCGCGGCGAGTTTCCAGACTGTTTCGGGATGTTTTTGCGCCGTCGCCCAAGCGACGCTCGCGCCCCAATCGTGTCCGACAATCGCCGCTTGCCGGCAACCGAAATAATGAATCAAGCCGACAACATCATCAACCAATTTATCAATTGCGTAATCTTCAATTCTCAAAGGCTTATCAGATAAATTATAGCCGCGCAAATCGGGCGCAACGACCGTATATTCATCGCTTAAAGCGGCAATCTGATGTCGCCACGAATACCAGAATTCGGGAAAACCGTGCAGAAGAACGACAAGTTTTTCTCCTTCGCCCGCCTTTGCGTAATGAAGCCGCACGCTGCCGATTTGCGCGTAATCAAATTTGATTTGGTTTTCTTTGTTCATAACAAACCTAAATTTCTTGCTTCTTCGTCCGCTATCTCGATTTTCATTCGCAGAAGCGCGGTCGAAAAAGTTTTGCCCTGCGCGTCGGTCATCAAAGACAGAGTTCCGCCGCCGCCGAGCGATTCGTGCAGCAGAAAATTCAACGCTTTTAAGTTCGGCAATTCAAATTTTTCCACATCGCCTTTAACCATTTCACCAAAATGCGTCTTGACTTTTTCCTTGGTAACTTCGCGCACCAGAAGCGGATAAAATTCGTCTTTGAGAGCGATAACGCCGACGTTTGCCGTGTCGCCTTTATCGCCCGAACGTGCGTGAGCCAGTTTTAAGAGTTCGACTTTCATAATTTTATTTTTCAAATTCGGATTATATTACCTAAACAATAACTTTAAGAGTTGACGTTTCGACAGTTCGAGCTTTTAATTTATTTTTGCAAGTTAATTAAAGAAATAATTGTTTTTATTGGATATAAATCTAATTGCAAATTGCTTTTTAATTTGTATCACCCGATTTTCTCGACATAAACTTATAAAACGCGGCTAAAACAAGCGAATGCGTTATTTTTTCGCTTTTGATAAGCCGCTCGATTTCTTTGAGCGTGACTAACTTTGTTTTGATACTTTCGTGTTCATCGAAACTCGTCTCGCCCGTTTTTTCGCAATCGAGCGCGAGAAAATGGTAAATCGCATTATTTTGAATTGCCGGATTCGGATTTGATTTTCCCAGACAAACAAATTCGTTTGATGAAAACCCGGTTTCTTCCAGCAGTTCGCGCCGTGCCGCCGTTTCCGGTTTCTCGCCTGCATCAATGATTCCGCCGGGAATTTCTAAAATAGTTTTTTCCGCGCCGTGCCGGAATTGTTCGATTAAAACAACTTCATTTTCTTTGGTCAAAGCAATCACATTTACCCAATCGGGATTTTCGAGGACGAAAAACGTGCTTTGTTTTCCGTCGCCATCTCTTTCCGACAAATCTTCACGCACCGAAAAGACACGGCAATCGGCAATCTTTTTCGATTCAATACGTTTCCAAACATCAGGTTTTTCAATCATAAAAAGTTTCGTTTTCTATTAGAATTGTGTTTCAATTAAAATTCAAGTTTGAATTATCTGAAAGGAAAATTTATGAAAGGAAAATTTGTTTTCATACTGAGTTTTATAACTGCATTTACCGGCGTGATTTTCGCGCAAAAACCAACGCCGACACCGACGCCTCGATACGATAAAGTTATCGTTACTGATAACTCTTACAAAGAATCATTTTATTTGCCGGCAAAGGATTTGCCGACGATTCTGCAAAAAGCCGACGAGCAAACCGGAAATTATCAGGAACAATTTAAGAATCTGCTCGGCGAGGAAAGGAAAACTTTTGAAACTTTCGATAAAAACGGAAATTCAAAAAAACAAACAACGGTCGAATCAAATTTTATCGTTTACCAATCGGCAAAAAATGAAGCCGCCGTTACAGAATATCGCAACGTCGTCAAAGTAAACGGCAAAACGGTCGGCGGCAGCGAAAAGCGCGCGACCGACTTATTCACGCAGCTTGCAAAATCTTCGTCGCCGCAACAGGAACTCGAAGATATTCAAAAGGAAAGCTCGCGCTACGATAAAAACTTGGAAATCTCCGGTCTGACGCTTTTTCAAGCGCCGATTCTTGCCGAATATATTCGTCCCTTTTTTGATTTCCAGCTTGCCGGACAGGAAAAAATAGATGGCAACGACGTTTATGTTGTCCGGTATCAGCAAAAATCGAAAAGTCCATACATACTTATCAACAACGAAAAAGGAAACACCGACAAACTTTATATAACTTTCGATATTGATCTACCCGGCGCGATTACCGAACCGAACGCGCTTCTTAACGGAAAATTGTGGATTGACGCCAATACTTTTCAGGTTTGGCGCGAGCAGCGGGAATTGACGATTCAGCCGAGCGGGTTGGATGCGCCTTTGCGCGTCGTCGAAAACGAATTTGAATATCAGAAAAGCGATTTGGGAATTTTAACGCCGAAGAAAATAACCTTTTCATATTTCAAGGTTAAGGCAAAAGACAAAGGCAGAGATATTTCCGCTTATCTGGAAACGAAAGCGACGTTTGAATACGACAAATTCACAAAATCCGACGTGGAAGTAAAATCGGGCGAAGTTAAAAATTGAGAATTATATTTATTTAATTTATTTATGAATTTCGGCGGCAGCGTTTTCCAACACCTAAAGTAATACCTAGTAAAACGTTAAAATTTGCATTATGATTACGGACGAATAATATGACGAATGGAGATTTGAGTTGATGGTTTACAGCAGCCGAACGATTTCCTTGCGAGGCGCGCCTTCCGCGCAAAAATCAAAAGCAAAAAAAAATTCGTCGCGTAAACGCGCCTCATTTAATGCCGTTCCGCCGGTTGCGCACAGTATTGCGCTGCTTCGCAAAGCGGGAGCGAAATCTCCCGAAGCAATTCCGTTTGACCAAATCGGCAAGGAAATCGAATCCGGCTCGCTGCTCTGGATTGATGTGAGCGACCCAAGCCGCACGGAACTAGCCGCATTAAGTAAAAAATTTGATTTCAGCCCGCTTTCGCTCGAAGACGCCTTAAAACAGCGCCAGCGTCCGAAGGTTGACGAATATCCGAATTACTATTTTATCGTCATTTACGCGCCGCTCGAAAGCACTGACCAAGAACTGCATATGACGGAAGTCGATATTTTCGTCGGAGAAAATTTTGTCGTCTCTTTGCATCCGGGTCACGTTCCAGCGCTCGATTTGGCGCGCAAGCGTTGGGAAAGGGCGCAGCCGGAACTCGGCGACCGCGTAGGTTTTCTCGCGCACGTCGTCGTTGACGCAATTATCGATGCTTTTTTTCCGATTGTTGACGATATGGATTCTCGTCTGCACGCGCTTGACGAAACGATGTTTCACGGCAATCGCGGCGCGAACCCGGAAGAATTGTTGATGTTAAAACGCAGCGTGTTTGCGCTTCGCACTTCGCTTTTTCCTTTGCGCGAGGCGTTTGATTCGTTTCCGAAACGCGAGCAATCTCTCTTTGATTTGGAAACGCATCCCTATTTTCAAGATGTTTACGACCACATCTTGCGCCTGCTCGACATAATCCAGATTCAGCAAGAAATGGTCGCCGGCGCAGCCGACGCACATCTGGCGTTTATGTCCAATCAATTAAACGAAACA
>JALYZF010000170.1 GCA_030948995.1 Acidobacteriota bacterium | reverse complement strand
GAACGCGCCCCGCCGCCGCCGAGCTTGATTGTTTCAATCGGAATATTTAATTCTTTGAAAATTTCAATCGAATCACGCAGGCTAAAAGCTACGCCTTCTAGAATCGCTCGGACGACGTGCGCCCGCGTGTGGCTTGCCGTCAAACCGATTAAAGACGCCCGCACGTTTGGGTCAATGTGCGGCGTGCGTTCGCCCATTAAATACGGCGTCCAAAGTAATCCGCTTGCGCCCGCCGGAATGCGCGCGGCTTCTTTTATCAAATAATCGTAACTCTCGCCCGCGCCGAAATTATCTCGAAACCAGCGCAACGAGAGTCCGGCAGCTTGAGTTACTCCCGTAACGTGCCAGCGTTCGGGAACAGCGTGGCAAAAAGTGTGAATGCGACCTTTTAAATCAATTGAAGGCGTTTCGGTTACGGCAAAAACCACGCCCGAAGTGCCGATTGTCGCGCTGACCGCGCCAATGCTGACAATATCCATCCCAACCGCTCCGGCGGCATTGTCACCCGCGCCCGCGACGACCGGCGTGCCTTTTATTAAACCTGTTTCAGCAGCACATTCGGCTGAAATTATTCCGGTAATTTCGGCTGATTCATAAACTCTCGGCAGTAAACTTTCGCTCACTTCGACAGCCGCCAATAATTCGGCAGACCATCGGCGATTTTTAACGTCGAGAAGCAGAGTTCCCGAAGCGTCCGAAACGTCAGTCGCTTTATCGCCGGTCAGACGAAAACGCACGTAATCTTTCGGCAAAAGAACGGCAGTAACTTGTTTCCAAACTTCCGGTTCGTTCTCGCGCACCCAGAGCATTTTCGGCAAAGTAAAATTCGTTAAAGCCGGATTGCTGACGAGTTCAATCAATTTTTCCGCGCCGATTCCTGTCGTGAGTTCATGGCATTGTTTTTCGGTTCGCTGGTCGCACCAGATAATCGCCGGACGCAAAACATTATCGAACTTGTCGAGCAGAACCGCGCCGTGCATTTGTCCCGAAAGTCCGATTGCGCCGATTTCATCTGCTTTTACATTTTCGTTTTTCAGAATCCGGCGAATTGCTTCCCGCGAGGCGCGCCACCAATTATTTGGATCTTGTTCAGCCCAGCCGATTTGCGGCGAAGCGAACGGCGCGTGTTCGACGTTTGCCGAAGCGACGATTTTGCCGTGTTCGTCAATCAAAACGGCGCGTGAGCCGCCCGTTCCGACATCTATTCCAAGAAAATTCATAAATTTTTCGATAAAATTTCAAGACTTAGTTGCACTACTGAACAAAAGTATTATAGTATATCCGAACATTACAATTGAGAGCAGTTTTCTTTTTTATCATTTCATTTTTTCATTCCAATAAATTACAGATATTTTAGAAAAATATCGAATTCTTTTTTGAGTTGAGGCGACCCGATTTATGAGCAGTGAAAAATACGCGCCGCGCCCGGAACATAAATTTACATTTGGATTGTGGACGGTCGGCAATCGCGGCGCAGACCCGTTTGGGGCGCAGGTGAGAGAAAAACTTTCGCCTGTAGAAATCGTGCGAATGCTGGCTGAGTGCGGCGCATACGGCGTGAATTTTCACGACAATGATTTAGTGCCGATTGATGCGAGCGCGGCGGAGCGCGAAGTGATTGTAAAAGATTTTCGCAAAGCCTGTGAAGAAAATAATTTGAAAGTTCCGATGGCGACCGTCAATCTTTTTTACGAGCCGGTTTTCCGCGACGGCGCGTTTACGGCAAACGATTCAAAGATTCGCGCCTTTGCCGTGCAGAAAACAATGCGGGCGATGGATTTGGGAAAAGAATTCGGCGCGGAAACTTTTGTTCTCTGGGGTGGGCGCGAAGGCGTTGAGACGGACGGCTGTCGTCGCCCGGACGAAGCGATAAAACGTTTCCGCGAAGCCTTAAATTATCTGTGCGAGTATTCAATCGCGCAAAATTATGATTATAAATTCGCGCTCGAAGCCAAACCGAATGAACCGCGCGCCGACATTTATTTTGCAACAACTGCGGCGTATCTGGCTTTTATAGAAACTCTTGACCACAAAGAAATCGTCGGCGTTAATCCTGAAGTAGCCCACGAACATATGTCGGGTTTGAATTTTACGCACGCCGTCGCGCAGGCTTGGGAAGCGGGAAAACTTTTTCACATTGATTTAAACGACCAATTACCCGGACGCTACGACCAGGATTTGCGATTCGGTTCAGGCAATCCGAAACAGGCTTTCTGGCTCGTTAAATTTCTTGAAGATGTCGGTTACAATAATCCAAAACATTTCGACGCGCACGCTTACCGGACGGAAGATTACGCGGGCGTCAAAGACTTTGCGCGTGGCTGTATGCGGACGTATTTGATTTTGAAAGAAAAGGCGAGACGCTGGAATGAAAATGCGGAAATCAAAGCCATTCTGGATGAAATCGCCATAACGAATCGGGAAAATTTAGTCGGCAAATTCAGTGCGGAAAATTCCGCAAATTTAATGTCTGAAAATTTTGAACGAGAAAAACTAGCTTCAAAAGGTTTGCGATACGAACGGCTCGACCAGTTGACGATGGACGTTTTATTCGGCGTCGATTAAACAAATTTTACGATTTCTATTTTTTATCTTTCAATGGATTCGGAGTTGCGTTAATGAAAATCAATCAAAACAATTTGATGAAAATTTTGCTTGGCTCGGCTTCCGCATTGTTGATAATTTCGTTTTTGATGCCTGCAAAAATTATGGTCGAAGCGCAAACAAAAACGCCGCCTTATAAAAACGCAAAACTTCCAATTGACGAACGGGTTAAGGATTTGCTCTCAAGGATGACTTTAGAAGAAAAGGTCGCGCAAATGACTTGCCTGTGGATGGAAAAGCCGAACGACAACAGCCGCGTGCCGAAAGAAAATCTGCCGTTCGGCGGCGAGTTTTCGCCTGAAATAGCGAAACAAAAAATGCCATTCGGAATCGGACAATTTGCGCGGCAGCGTGAAGGAAAAGATGCAAAAGAATCCGCCGAATATGCCAATGCGGTGCAGAAATGGTTGATTGAAAATACGCGATTGCAGATTCCGGCAGTTTTCCACGACGAAATTCTGCACGGCAATATGGCGCAGGGCAGCACGGTTTTCCCGACGCCTCTGGCACTCGCTTCAAGCTGGGACACGAATCTTGTTTCGCGTGTATTTACCATTGGCGCATTGCAGTCAAGACTTCGCGGAACGCATCACGTTTTGGGTCCGAATATGGATTTAGCGCGCGAGCCGCGTTGGGGACGAACGGAAGAAACTTACGGCGAAGACCCTTATTTGGCTTCGAGAATGCTGGTTTCCGTCGTTCGCGCTTTGCAGGGAAATGCGACTTATCAAAATCCGTTGATTGACGAGCGGCACGTAATTGCTACCGGAAAACATTTTGCCGGACACGGGCAGCCGGAAAACGGGACGAATACCGCGCCCGTAAATTTATCGGAAAGACTTCTTCGCGAAACGCATTTTCAGACTTTTGAAGCCGCCGTCAAAGAAGCGAATCTGTTCAGCATTATGCCCGCGTATCACGAAATTGACGGTGTTCCGGTTCACGCCAACAAATGGATGCTCGAAACGGTTTTGCGCGGCGAATGGGGTTTTCAAGGCGTAATTGTTTCCGATTATTACGCGATGGGCGAACTCGAAAAACGTCATCACGTCGCAGTTGATAAAGCCGACGCCGCGAGGCAATCGCTTGAAGCCGGACTCGACATCGAACTGCCCGACCCGGACGTAAATAAAACGCTCGTCGAACAAGTTAAATCTGGAAAAATTTCCGAAGAATTGATAAACAAAGCCGTTTCACGAATTTTGCGCTCGAAATTTCAACTTGGACTTTTTGAAAATCCGTTTGTTGACGCGGAAAAAGCGGCGCGATTGACCGATACAACGGAAGACCGTAATCTTGCTGCCGAAGCCGCGCGTCGCTCGATTGTTCTTTTGAAAAACGATAAAAATGTTTTGCCGCTCGACCGCGCGAAATTGAAATCCGTCGCGGTCATCGGACCGAACGCCGCGAAAGCGCATCTCGGCGGCTACACCGACCCGAAACCGCCGCGCACCGTCAGCATTCTGGATGGCGTGAAAAATAAACTCGGAAATTCCGTAAAAGTAAATTACGCGGAAGGCGTGAAAATCACGAAAGAAGGCGGCAATTGGTTCGGCGATACAGCAACGCTAAATTCTGAAACGGATGACCGCAAATTGATTGCCGAAGCCGTCGGCGCGGCGAAATCTTCCGACGCCGTGATTTTGGTTCTCGGCGGAAACGAAGACACAAACAAAGAAGGCTGGGCGGAAAATCATCTCGGCGACCGCGATTCGCTCGATTTAGTCGGGCGGCAAAACGAACTCGCCGAAGCCGTTTTAGCAACCGGAAAACCCGTCGTCGTCTTTTTGATTAACAGCGGACCGCTAGCGATAAATTACGTTAAAGAAAATGTTCCGGCAATTTTGGAAGGCTTTTATCTCGGCGAAGAAACCGGCACGGCGGCGGCTGACGTGCTTTTCGGCGATTACAATCCGGGCGGAAAATTGCCGGTTTCGTTTCCGCGCTCGGTCGGGCAATTGCCGATTTATTACAACCGAAAACCGTCCGCGCGGCGCGGTTACTTACTTTCGACAACCGAGCCGCTTTTTCCTTTCGGTTTCGGTTTGAGTTACACGACGTTCAGTTACTCAAATCTAAAAATTACAAAACCGAAAATTCGAGCCGATGAAGAAACGACTGTCACGTTTGACGTAACGAATACGGGCAAACGGCGCGGCGATGAAGTCGCGCAAATGTATATCCGCGACGATGTAAGCTCGGTAACGCGCCCAATAAAAGAATTGAAAGATTTTGCCCGAATCACGCTTGAGCCGGGCGAAACAAAGCAGGTAACTTTTACAATCACACCGGCAAAACTCGCGTTTTATAATCGTGAAATGAAGCGCGTTGTCGAGCCGGGAACTTTTCAAATTATGGTCGGCGGAAATTCCGTTGATTTGACGAGTCGGCAATTAGAAGTTGTCGAATAAGATATTAATTTAGGTTTTTGATTCGTTTTTTTGGTTTCCGGTAAATCCTAAAAACGGCGTGTTCAAAGATAACGATAAAAATATTGTGAAACTTCAGGGCGTAAAATATAATGCCTTGCAACCGACAAATACCAACCTTTCAAAAGGAAACTTTAAAGACAATGAAATTAACAACCATTTTTCTGCTGGCGACATTCCTTTTTCAAAACTTTTGCCTGCAACTGCAACAAACTTTTGCTCAATCGTCCAACGTCTCGGCGTCGGTTAAAACGGACATTACCGACAGCGACGTTTTTTACAGAACGGCGATGAAAACATCGCCCGCGCGTGATTACACAAAACAAATAAACGATTTGCTCAGGAAAATGACGCTCGAAGAAAAGGTCGGGCAGATGACTCAATTGCAAATCGGGATGATTACGACGGGCAGAGATCAAGACATAAAAATTGACCCGGCAAAACTCGAAAAGGCAATCGAAAAATACGGCGTCGGCTCGATTTTGAATGTTTCCGACCAAGCCTTGACAGTAGAAAAATGGCGCGAAATTATCAATCAGATTCAGGCTTCGGCGCAAAAAACACGGCTGAAAATTCCCGTCATTTACGGCATTGATTCGATTCACGGCGCGAATTACGTTCGGAACTCGACGCTTTTCCCGCAGGAAATCGGAATGGCGGCGACGTGGAATCCGGCATTGATGCAGCGCGCAGCGGAATTTGCCGCAGCCGACACACGCGCCGCCGGAATTCCATGGAGTTTTTCGCCCGTTCTCGACATCGGAAGGCAGCCTGCGTGGGCGCGTTTCTGGGAAACGTTTGGCGAAGACCCTTACTTAGCAAAAGTTATGGGCGTTGCTTTCGTGCGCGGCTTGGAGGGCAATGATGTTAATTCGCCAAGTCACGTCGCGGCGAGTCTTAAACATTATATGGGCTACAGTTTTCCACTGAACGGGCGCGACCGCACTTCAGCTTGGATTCCCGAAAATTACCTGCGCGAATATTTTCTGCCAACTTTCGATGCTGCCGTTCAAGCGGGAGCGAAGACGATTATGGTTAATTCAGCGGAAATCAACGGAACACCCGGACACATTAATCACCATATTTTGACCGATATTCTGCGCGACGAATTGAAATTCAAAGGCTTTGTCGTCTCCGATTGGGAAGACATCAAAAAACTCGTTTCGCAATGGAAAGTCGCGGCGGACGAAAAGGAAGCAACGCGGCTTTCAGTGATGGCGGGCATTGATATGAGTATGGTGCCGAGCGATTACAGTTTCAGCGATTTGCTCATTCAACTCGTCAATGAAAAGAAAATTCCGATAAGCCGAATTGACGAAGCGGTCGGCAGAATTCTGCGTGTCAAATACGAATTAGGATTGTTTGATAACCCAATGCCGCTCGACAAAAATCATCAGGTCGGCTCAATGGAATCGCGTCAAGTTAGTCTTGAAGCTGCGCGTGAATCAATGACTTTGCTGAAAAACGATAACAACGTTTTGCCTCTGAGCAAAAATAAAAAAGTTCTCGTAACAAGTCCAACGGCGGATTCTTTAATTTCTCTGAACAACGGTTGGACCTGGGTTTGGCAAGGTTCTGAACCGTCGCTTTACCCGAATCGCCCGACAATCCGGCAAGCGATAGCTGAAAAAATTGGCGTGAATAATGTAACTTACGTTCCCGGCACGAGAATCACGCGCCCGCCGAACAGTCCTTCAAACAGCACGCCGACCGACATTAACGAGGAGGTTGACATTTCCGCCGCCGTCAATGCCGCAAAAAAATCCGATGTCGTCGTTTTGTGTCTCGGCGAAGGTTCATATACGGAAACGCCCGGCAACATTACCGATTTAACTTTAGCCGAACCGCAACTGAAATTAGCCGAAGCGATTGCCGCGACGGGAAAACCTATCGTGCTGGTTTTAGTCGAAGGTCGCCCGCGCATTTTCAGCCGCATCGCCGACCAAATGCAAAGCGTTTTGATGGCGTATAATCCGAGCAGCGAAGGCGGAATCGCAATTGCAGATGTGCTTTTCGGCGATTACAATCCGGGCGGGAAATTGCCGTTCACCTATCCGCGCACGACGAGCAGCCAAATCACTTACGACCACAAAGATTTTGAAGCTGCGGATACGTCTTTCGGCAATGCTGCGTTCAAACCTCAGTTTGAATTCGGTCAAGGTTTGAGTTACACGACTTTTGGTTACAGCAATCTACATCTTTCGTCAAAAACGATGCCGATGAACGGCGAAATTACGGTCAATGTAACCGTTACAAATACCGGAAATCGCGCCGGAAAGGAATCAGCGATTTTGTATGTGCGCGATGTTGTCGCTTCCGTTTCGCCGCCCGGAAAGCGTGTGAAAAGATTTGCGAAGGTTTATCTCGAACCCGGACAAAGCAAAAATCTAACGTTTCGATTAAACAAAGACGATTTATCGTTCATCGGCGCGGATAATAAATCCACAATCGAGCCGGGCGCGTTCGACGTGATGATTGGAAATTTAACTGATTCTTTTACGCTGCAATAACAGCCGCGAGAAGCAGGGCATAAACATTTGCGCTTTGCTTTCTAACCGATTCGATTATGAAGAACGCGATTATCTTGCTGCTGATTTTATTGTGCTGCGAAACGGTTTTCTCTCAAAGCGTCGCCCGAAAAAGAGCCGAACGGATGGGTTTGGGAATGAATCTGTCGTATCTCGACAATTTCTGGAACGGAACGAAGGAAAAACATTTCGCCGATTTCGTAAGAGCGAATGAACTCGAACAGCGCCGACAAATGCTCGCCGATATTTCTAAATCGGGCTTTAAAACCGTTCGCCTTCCGATTTGCTTCAGTGCTTGGGCGAGTTTGACGCCGCCTTTTGATTGGGCAAACGCGGACGCTTTAAAATCCGCCGATAAAATGATTGAATGGGCGCTCGCAAATAATTTGAACGTCATCATTGATTTGCATCATTCGGAATTCGACGGCACAATTTCCGGCGCGGCAAGCACTCAAAGATTAACGGCTTTGTGGAAACGCATTGCCGCGCGTTACAAAAATACGAATCCCGAACGAGTTTTTTTTGAACTGCGAAACGAACCGCACGACATCAAAGCCGAAGATTGGCGCGCGCAGGCTGAACAACTTATAAAAACCGTTCGCCAGATAGCGCCGAGTCATACTTTGATTGTCGGATTTCACGATTGGAATTCGCGTCAGGCGTTAATTGATTCAAAGCCGTTTGCCGATAAAAACATAATTTACACTTTCCATTATTACGACCCGTTTATTTTCACGCATCAAGGCGCGACTTGGGCGGGCGCGGGACTTGCGGGTTTGCGCGGCGTTTCTTTTCCGTGGTCAAAAGATATGAAAATCACCGTTCCGCCGGACGCGAAAGGAAGTTGGGTTGAAAAACAGACGGAAACTTATCAAACCGATTCAAAAGTTGAAACGATGTTTAATAATTTGAAAGCGGCGAAACAATGGTCGGAAACAAATAATGTTCCGATTTTTCTCGGCGAATTCGGTTCATACAACAAATACGACGCGCCCGCCGATCGCTGCCGACACGCCAAAGTTATCTATTCGGCGCTTGGAGAATTAGATATTCCGTCGGCATGGTGGGAATGGGATGGCGGTTTTAATATGTTCGACGCCGGAACGACAAAGATTATGAATTGTATGCGGGATGCGATAAATTCTTATTCGCAGGCAAAATCCGTCAAATAATATTCGATTTGTATTTTCAAATCGCGCTTTTACAAATCTTTCGTTTATGAGCAATTTATTCGTCAAAATTTATTTGGTTATTACATTGATTTTTATTATGTTTTTGACAGCTTTGGCGCAGGAACAAGATTTATCGCGTCTGCAAACTGCGCGGCGGAATCTAATGCCCGTTCCGGCGAGCGTTCAATGGAAAGACGGCAGATTGCCCGTTACTAAAACTTTTAAGGTCGCGGTCAAAAATTACAGCGACGAGCGGCTTCGGTCGGCGATTGAGCGAACGTTGAAAAGATTGCAAGGGCGAACGGTAATGGAATTTTCGCACGATTTGGTGACGGATTCTTCAACCGCATCGCTCGTTATTGATTGTCAAAACGCTGGAAGAAAAATTCCGTCGGTTGACGAAGACGAATCGTATTCTTTAGAAGTCAACTCAAAACAAGCAGCGCTTTCTGCCGCAACTGTCGTCGGTGCGCTGCGCGGGCTTGAAACTTTTCTCCAACTACTCGAAGGCGACCGCGAAGGCTTTTACATTCCCGCTGTTTCGATTTCCGACAAACCGCGTTTTCCTTGGCGCGGACTGCTTATTGATGTCGCGCGGCATTACGAGCCAATGGAAGTTTTAAAGCGAAATTTGGACGCGATGGCGGCGGTCAAACTCAATGTTCTGCACTGGCATTTGACAGAAGACCAAGGCTTTCGCGTCGAGAGCAAAAAATTTCCGCGCCTTCACCAGATGGGTTCGGACGGACTTTTTTACACGCAAAACGAAATTCGTGAAATCATTGAATACGCGCGCGAAAGAGGAATTCGCGTCGTGCCGGAATTCGATATGCCCGGACACGCAACGGCTTGGCTTGTCGGTCATCCCGAACTCGGCAGCACGCCCGGCGCGACTTATAAAATCGAGCGCGGCGCGGGAATTTTTGAACCGGCTTTAGACCCGACGCGCAATGAAGTTTATAAATTTCTTGATGTCTTTTTAGGCGAAATGGCAGGACTTTTCCCAGACGCTTATATGCACATCGGCGGTGACGAAAATGAAGGCAAGCAGTGGGACAGAAATCCGAAGATTCAAGCCTTTATGAAGGCAAAGGGTTTGAAAGACAATCACGCGCTGCAAAGTTATTTCAACCAGCGATTGTTAAAAATTCTGCAAAAACACGGCAAAATTATGATGGGCTGGGACGAGATTTTTCAGCCCGATTTGCCGAAAGATGTTGTCATTCATTCGTGGCGCGGGCAGAAAGCTCTCGCCGAAGCCGCGCGGAAAGGTTATCAGGGCGTTTTATCGAACGGTTATTACATTGATTTGATGTTTCCGGCGTCGCAGCATTACGTCGTTGACCCGCTTGCTGCCGACACAACTTTGTCGCCGGAAGAACAAAAAAGAATTCTCGGCGGCGAAGCGACGATGTGGAGCGAATGGGTTTCGCCGGAAACGATTGATTCTCGCATCTGGACGCGGACGGCGGCGATTGCCGAGCGTTTCTGGTCGCCGCGCGAAGTCAACAATGTTGACGATATGTATCGGCGTCTCGCAGTTATCAATGTGCAGCTTGAAGAACTAGGTCTAACGCACAACAAAAATCAAGCAATGCTGCTGCGCCGTCTGGCGGGAAATAAAGACATTTCAGCTTTGCAAACGCTGGCTTCCGCCATTGAGCCGGTAAAAGAATACAGGCGTTATCAAGTCCGTCCGCAAACGATGCTTTCGCCTTTGACCGGACTCGTTGACGCGGCGCGATCAGATGCGGAAGCAGCACGAAATTTTAGAAAAATAGTTGACCAAATGCTTTTGAATGCACCGCGTTTTGAAATGAACGCGGAAAAAATGCGTTCGACGTTTACCGATTGGCGCGACGCCGGAACGGAACTTGACGCCGTGATTGACCAATCACCGGGTTTACAGGAAGCGCGTCCGCTTGCCGGAGATTTAGCTGAATTAGGCAAAATCGGTTTGGAATCGCTTTCGTATATTCAAAAAGACGTTCAACCGACAACCGAATGGCGCGACGCGAGACTCGCCGCGCTCGACCGAATCGCCAAGCCCAAAGCCGCGCTGGAATTTCCTTTTATTCCGGCAATGAAGCAACTTGTTTTTGCCGCTTACGAAAAATCGCAACTGAAAACAATGTCGCCCGCCGAATGGCGCGAGCTAATCAAGAAATTGAGCAATCAAAATGTCCAGCCAAAATAAAAATTTTACGCGGCGGCGCTTTTTGCAAATTGCCGGATTCAGCATCGCCGGAATCTCGCTTGCCGGTTCTCTTGCCGCGTTCGGCAAAGATAAAAATCGAGAAATGCTTCTTTACGTCGGCACATACACTTCGGGGAAAAGCGAAGGAATTTATATTTACAAATTCGATTCCGAAACGGGCGAATTGAAACCGCATAAAACGGTCAAAAACGTTTCCAATCCGTCGTATCTGACAATTGATAACAAGAGGCGTTTTTTATACGCCGTCAACGAGGAAACTGAATTTCAAGGAAAAAAAAGCGGCGCGGTCAGCTCGTTTGCAATTGACCAAGCAAGCGGAGATTTAAGGTTTATCAATCAACAGCCATCGCTCGGCGGCGCGCCTTGTTACGTTTCGGCGAGCGAAAACGGAAAATTTATTCTGGCTGCCAACTACGTCGGCGGAAATGTTTGTGTGCTGCCGATTCAAACAAACGGACAACTCGGAAATCCGGTTGATTTGGCGCAGCACGCGGGTTCAAGCGTCAACCTTGAACGGCAGGAATCGGCGCACGCGCATTCGATTGTGCTGGATAAAAAAAATAAATTTGCTTTTTCCTGCGACCTCGGCTCGGATAAAATTTATATTTATCTTTTCGACCGGAAAATTGGAAAATTAACACCAAATCCAAGACAGACTTTTTATCAAACAAAAGCGGGCGCGGGACCGAGACATATTGTATTGAGCGAAAATCAAAAGAATGCTTTTGTCATAAACGAACTCGATTCAACAATTTCGGCGCTGTCTTTCGATAAAAGACAGGGAACTTTGCGGGAAATTCAAACCCTTTCGACGCTTCCGGCGGATTATAAAAATTCTAACAATACGGGCGCGGACATTCACATTTCGCCTTCGGGCAAATTTCTTTACGGCTCGAATCGTGGACATGATTCGATTGTTGTTTATCGGATTGACGAGAAAACTGGAAAACTTGAATATGTTGAAAACGTTTTGGTCGAAGGCAAAAAACCGCGCAACTTTGCAATTGACCCGACGGAGAAATTTCTTCTGGTCGCCAATCAAGATTCGGATACGATAACGACTTTTAAGATTGATGCGGAAACAGGCAAACTTCGATTCACAGAACAAAAAACTAGCGTTCCCGTTCCGGTCTGTTTGAAGCTGATTTCATCTTTTGGCATCTGACTCTTTTCAGTAGAAATTTTGAGTGATATATTTTGGTAAAGTCAGGCGGTAAAAATTATGTCTAAATTCAATTTGCTCGTTTCTTTTTCTTTTATTTTGGCTACTACTATTATGTGTTTTGCTCAAGTTCCGAAAAGAGTTATTGACGTTACGGAAAGCAACATTAAGGATAATCTGCCGGATATAAAAACTCGGTCAATTGAACTCGAGCGAATTCGTCGGGAAGCTAACAAGCCAAAAGTTTCCAGCGAAGCAAAATTTCCAGAGATAAAAGAAGACTTTGAAAAAATTCAGCAGATCAACGCCGAGCAGATTCAAAAGAAATATAACGACAAAACCGCCCGAAACGAAGATATTGCCGCTGCTGCAAATCAAATCAAAAAATATTCTCTGCGGCTTCGGTCAAATTTATTTCCCGATGATTCTAGTAAAAAGCGAAAGACAAACAATACCCAAACTGCGGCTGATGCGGATAAAAGGGCTTTGCTGATTAAATTCGACAATACGATTTATCATTTTGTTTCCAATCCGATATTCAAAAATATTCATCTTGTTAATCCCGATGATTCGCTTAAAGCAAAAACGGATTTAAATGAAATTATCCGTTTGAGCGAAATGATAATAAAAGCCTTCGGATGATTAAAAAAGATAAAACTTCCGCAATTAGAATCAAAGCTATGAAAACTATCCAAAATATCGTCAAGTTTAATTTATTGGTTGTATTTTTAATTGGCGTTTCATTATTATCGGCGCGCGCGCAATCGTCGAACAAAACGATTGTTTTAACCGATAAGGAATTGACGCAGGTCGTTCCGACAGGTTTTTATTTTGAAGGGCAGAGTGCCCCGACTCAAACTAGAAATGCGGCGGCGGCGCGTGTCGGCGACAAGCGTTTTATCGTCGTCGGCTTGGTTGACACATCCGGTTATTCTACGGAAATCAGCGGCAAATACGAAGGCTTTTTTATCACCGATTCGACGATTATTTTGGGCGGCGAAAAACTGCCGACGGGCGCCTACGGATTCGGATTTTCCGCCGATGGGAAACTAAATATTTTCGACATTGGCGGGAAAAAGATTTTGTCGGTTGCCACGAAAAACGATGCGGCAATGCGCCGCCCGCGACCGTTGAATTTGCTGCTCGACGCCGGAGAATTGAGATTTTATAAGGGACGAACTTTCGCTGTTATCAAAGCAAAATAAATAGTTCGTAAGTTTTAATCGTGCCTGACCATAAAGGCTAAAATTAACCGGTATTTACTGATAAAAAAGTGAAACGAATAAATTTAAAAAGTGCAACCGTCGCGCGTTCAAACACGGTTCGTGATATAAACCGGCGGATAGTTCTTAATTACGTGCGCGAAAAAAGTCCTATTTCGCGTTCTGAAATTGCAGATATTACCGCACTCCAACGCTCGACAATTTCTTTAATCGTCGAAGAGCTGAAAAACGACGGCTTTATCACGGAAATTTACGGCGAATCGAGCGGTGGTCGCCCGCCGATTTTGCTTTCGCTGAAAAAATCTAATCCGGTTGCTTTGGGCATCGCCGTTACGACTATTAAGACAATCGTCGCAACCAGCGATTTGACTGCGAGAGTTATCGAGAAGGAAGAATTCGACACCGACCCGGACGTTAAAGTAACAATGTCGCGAATAAAAAAAACGGCGCAGAAATTAATCGCAAAAAATAACGGTTCAATTCACGAAATCGGCGTTAGCCTGCCCGGCATCGTGGATTCTAAAAGAGGAATTGCAACCTTTATTCCGAAATTCAAATGGCGCAATCTGCATGTGGTTGATGAATTAAAAGCCGCGACTGGTCTTAACGTCAGAGTCGAAAATGACGCCAACGCAGCGGCGCTTGCCGAATTATGGTTCGGGCAGCCGGAAATCCGCGAATTCCGTAATTTTATTTTTGTTCTTGTTGAGGAAGGCATCGGCGCCGGCATTGTCTATGACGGGCAGATTAATCAAGGTAAAGACGGCACGGCAGGTGAATTCGGGCATATGACAATCGGGCAGGGCGCGCCCGTCGCCTGCGCGACCGGCAGCCGCGAATGCTGGGAGTCGTTCGCCTCCGAAAGAGCGGCAATCGCCAGATATAAAAACGCCGTCAAATCGAATAAGAAAAGCAACGCTATCGACAATATAGAGGAACTGGTTGATTTGGCTTTAGCGGGCGACGCCGTTGCTCAAAAGGCTCTACAGGAAACCGCTTATTATTTGGGCGTCGGAATCGCCAATATTATTCAAGGATTGGGACCCGAAGCGATTATCGTCGGCGGCACAATCGTTCGCTATTGGTCGCTCGTCATCGAAAATATAAAATCTGCTCTTGAAAACGGCGTCTGCCGAGAAAATTATACTACCAAAATAGTGCCTTCAACTCTCGGTTTGCAGTCGGATTTGATGGGCGCTTTGAGTTTGATTTTAGTTCCTAAATTTGCCGTCTCTATCGGTTAAGACGGAAATTTATCGGCAGGGATTATCCTATCTTTAATTTTAGTTAAAAAACATTTCATTTTCAGAATGCTTTTAAGAAAAATTACTTGACACTTTAATAATTATGTAATACCTTTTGTAAGGTCATACAACAAAGTATTTTTACTGCACTTATTTATTTCGCAATTTTGTCGATAAATATAGCTTCCTGTTGAAATTTTCAAGCGTTTCAAGCGGTTATATTTTCATTGGCGTTAATTTTCAGGAATCGGCAGTTTCGGTTCAAAAGACAATTTTAGTTCAAACCAGTTAATTAGTGTTTCATTGGCGATACGGTTACGGAGGATATTTATATGAATAAACCAAGTCCTTTTCGACATCTGACATTTCGCAATCCGGCATTACAAAGAAATGTTCTTTTGAAGATTGGCTCGATGGCGGCACTGTTGTCGCTATTGTTTTTAATTTTTGCGATTCCGACTTTGGCACAAAAAACTTCCGGTCAAATCTCCGGCAATGTTGTTGACCCGAACGGAGCCGCTCTGCCCGATACGACAGTGACGGCTACTCAAGTCGGAACCGGACTACAGCGAACAACGAATGCAAGTGCGGAAGGCAATTACACAATATCGGATTTACCAATCGGGATTTATAGAATTTCTGCCTCGCACAGCGGTTTTAAAGGAGCGGTAGTTGAGAATGTAACGGTAAACGTTTCAACCACAACCAGACAGGATTTAACTTTGCAAGTCGGCTCGGTTGACCAGCAAGTTACGATTACCGCCGACGCCATTCAGGTCGAAACGCAAACCGGCGCAATCGGCGAAGTCGTCAACGGTCAGCAGGTGCGCGAACTGCCGCTCAACGGGCGCAGTTTTGTGCAGCTTACTCAACTCCAGCCGGGCGTTGCGCCGCAAAACAGTTTTGACAGTAAAAACAAAGGATTATTCTCCGGCGTGGATTTTTCCGTCAACGGAAATTCCGCCCAGAGCAATTTGTTTTTGACCGACGGCGCGAATAACAACGACACCGGCTCGAACCGCACGATTCTGCTGTATCCTTCAATCGAAGCGATTGCCGAATTTAAAATGCTGCGTAACAGCTACGGTCCCGAATACGGTCAAGCCGCCGGTTCGGTTATCTCGATTGCGACGCGCGGCGGCGAAAATAAACTCCACGGCAGCCTTTTCTATTTCGGGCGCAACGATAAGTTTAACGCGACGGAATTTTTCGCCAGACGCGCCGGAACGGGAAAAGACAAACTGCGCCGCAACGATTTCGGCGGCTCGCTCGGCGGGCGCATTATCAAAGACCGCCTTTTCTTTTTCTACTCGCAGGAATTTAACCGTGAAATTCGCGGCAGCACGCGCTTCGGCAATGTTCCGACGCAAGCCGAACGCAGCGGCGATTTTAGTAACGCGGCGAGAAGAGGTTGTAACGGCGGACTTATCGGAAACAATCGTCCGGGTTCGACGACGCAAATTATCCCGCAGGCGAATCTCAGTCCTGCCGGACTGCTTCTCGCGCAACTTTATCCTTTGCCGAACATAAGTTCGGGAGGTTGCACCAACTGGTCGCTTTCGGCAAATTCGCCGATTCGGTTCAGAGAAGAAAACGGTCGAATCGATTACAATGTTACTAAATCAAATCAGGCTTTCGTTCGCTATACCCAAGACCACTGGGCAAATCCGACTCCTATATTTTTAAATGGCGGATTGTGGGGCGACGACCCGTTTCCCGGCGTAGAAAGCAGTTGGGCGCAGCCGTCGCGCCAAGCCGCCGTTAAGTTGACTTCGACGCTTTCAGGCAATTCAGTTAATGAAGTTCAGTTTTCTTATTCGGCTAATCGCATCATTGTAACTCCGGGCGTAGGCGGCGAGCTTAACGCTAAAATCAACGCCGCCGTGCCGGGGTTTTTCCCAGACAGCGTAAAAGTCAACGGCGTTAATCGACCGCACCCGGTATTCTGGGGCGGAATTCAACCGTTCACCAGCAATCGCGGCGGAGATTTATGGACGCAGGCTCCGTTTAAAAACTCGCTCGACATTTATTCAATTAGAGACGATTTCTCGAAAGTTACGGGCAATCACAGTCTTAAAACCGGATTCTTATTTGATAAAGCCGCTAAGACCGAAGATTCGGGACCGAACAACGAAGCCGTTCAATTCTGGGGCAATTGCTGCAACAACAATTCGGGAAATTATTTAGCCGACATTTTAACGCGCGGCAGTTTTTTCGGTTTTAGTGAATCAGACAAACAGCCGGTAGCTCATACCAAATACACAAATCTGGAGTTTTATCTGGGCGACACCTGGAAAGTTCGACCGAATGTAACGCTTGAACTGGGCGCGCGCTATTCTCTGCTTTATGAGCCGTATGACAAATTTAACGCCATCAGTTCATTCGACCCCGCGCTTTATAACGCGGCTAGACCGGCGACCGACCCGTGCAACGGCTTGGTCGTGCCGAAAGGCGCGGGAAATCCGTGTTCGGGTATTTCGGGCGCAAGCACGCCTGCGGAATTTTCAAATCGTTCATTGCGGAAAAATAATTATAAAAATATCGCGCCGCGTTTAGGCATTGCGTGGGATGTTTTTGGAAACGGTAAAATGGCAATCAGAGGCGGCTTCGGTAAGTTTTTCCTGCGCGAGCGGGTTAGCCCGGTAGTCGCGGCATTGACATCGAATCCACCGTTTGTCAAAAGCATCGGCGGAACGCGGACGCTCGACGGTCCGCCGACATTTGCCGACCTTCCGGCTTCAGCTGGTGCCGGTTCGCCCAAATTTGCATGGGATCCGCGCGCTTCAACGCCGTATTCCTATCAATTCAACTTTACGGTTGACTATGAATTGTTCAAAGACACGGTTTTAGAGGTCGGCTACGTTGGCAATCGGGCGCGTAATCAATTGACGCATTTCGATATCAACGCCGTTCTGCCGCAAAATCGTGTCGCGGCTGCTTTTGCCGCAAATGGCGATGCTGTAAGTGCGTTACGACCGTATAGAAACGACGGTACGATTTACGAGTTTTCACGAAGAGGACGAGCAGACTACAATTCGCTGCAAATGTTGTTCAAAACCCGTTTCTGGAAAAATTCCCAGTTTCAGGCAGCCTACACATTTTCCAGATCGCAGGCTGACTTCGGTTTGAGCGATTCTTCCGGCGGTGCGAGCGCGTTCGCTTTGCAAGACCCGAACAACCAAAAATTGGATTTCGGGAATTCCGACATCAATCGCCCGCATCTTTTCGTGGCAAACGCGGTGGTTAATCTTCCGGGATTCAAAGGTTCTAACCCGTTTCTAAGAGCGGCGTTAGGCGGTTGGGAATTTGCGACGATTGTTCAGGTTACCAGTGGAACTTCGCTGACGCCGACGATTTTTGCGACCGGACTCAGTTTCGATCCGGGCGGCGGGGCGGCAGTTCGCAACTTCCAAGGCGGATTCAGCGGCACGGGAACTGGCGTAGCCAACCAACGCCCGAACCGGGTTGACGGCGTTCCGTGCCGGGTTAGCGGCGACGCGCTCCAATTTATCAATCCGGCTGCTTTTACATTAGTCGGAACGAGAATCGGACAGCCGGGAAATTCAAAACGCGGGGAATGTTTAGGTTCTCCGATTAAAAACGTTGATTTTTCTCTGTATAAAAACTTTACTCCGAAATGGTTGACAACCAGCTTTTTGGGCGAGGCGGCGCGTGTTCAACTGCGGTTTGAGATGTTCAACGCCTTCAACAAAGGACAATTCAGAGGAGACAGTATCGGCACAAATTTTTTAAACGGGCAGGTTGTCTGTGGAACTGCGGCTTGCAGTCCGACCAACACTCTGATTACCGGATATGCTCCGGGTACTGGTATTGACGGCAACTTCGGGCGTGCGGGCAATACGCGCGGCGCACGAGAAATTCAGTATGCGCTGAAGCTGAATTTCTAATCTTCAACGCTTAACTTAAATGAAAAAGGTAAAGCTGCCGTTTAGCTTTACCTTTTTACTTTTTCCACGCTATATTTTTCATAGATTATTTCCGCCATTTACAGAATTGTTATGAGCATTACCAAATTTCTGTTTTTAATCCTTATTATTGCCGCCTGTCTATCCGTTTATGCTCAAACGACAAAAACAAACAATCAAAATGTTCAATCGAAAGACGATGAATTAACACGCCATCGCGCGGCGGCTGAAACTTATCAGCTTGCTGGAGATTTGCCAAACGCGGCAATCGAAAATCAAGCAATCGTCGGCGTCGCACTCGAACTTCAAGCAAATCTGGCATTAAAAGAGGGACAAACCCAGCGAGCCGTAAAGTTACTAAACGATTCAATCGAAATCAGCGACAACGCCGATAAGCGAATGAATTTAGCCTATGCTTATACGCGCTCGTCAGAGATTGAAAAAGCAATTACCGAAGCGCAAAACGCGCTCCGAATTGATGCGAAAAACGCACAAGCGCATTATCTTTTAGGCAGACTTTTTTATACGAAAGGCGATTACGCGGCGGCGCTGCCGGAACTCGAGAAAACAATTATCGGCGCGCCCGATTTCGACAGCGCATACGCGCTCGGCGTTACATATTTACAGCTTAAACAGCTTGACCGCGCCAAACTTCTTTTTGAAGAATTGCAGACGGCAGTCAAAACCGACAAAAGCGGTCTGCACGTTTTATTCGGACGCGCGTTTGAAGAAGCCGAATATCATGCCGAAGCCGAGCGCGAATTCAAAGAGGCGCTCACTGCAAATCCGAAAACTCCGAAAGCGCATTTTTTTATCGGCTATCTAATTTTGCAATACGGCGGCAGCGAGCGGCTTGCCGAAGCCGGCAAAGAATTTGAACAAGAATTGCTGCTCGCCCCGCAGGATTTTTACACAAACTTTTTTCTCGGCGTGGTCGCTTCGTCCGAAAGCAATCATCCGAAGGCGATTCGTTTTTTACAGGAAGCCGCTCGAATCAATCCGAAAATCGGCGAAACTTATCTTTTTCTAGGACAATCACAAATCGAAACCGGCGACTTAGTTTCAGCCGAAAAAAATCTGCGCCGCGCGATAGAACTCAGTCCAGCCGATAAAAAAGATTTCCAACTGCGCCGCGCGCATTTTCTGCTCGGTCGCTTGCTGATTAAATCAGGGCATAAAGACGAAGGCGAAAAGGAATTGGCGAAAGCGCGGGAGATTCAGGGACAAATGCTCGAATCAGCGCGTGATGAAGTCGGCAAAATTCTCGGTTCGGTCGTCGGCAAAACAGCCGATGTCGCGCCGGTCAATATCGCCGAAAATCAAAAACCGTCAAGTGAAATTAATAAACAATTCGCCGCCGAAAAAGCAGTCTTAACGGCGCGCGAAACTGCCGAGATTCAAAAATTAAAATCGGAGCTTGCGGAAATTCTAGCTCAGGCTTTTCATAATCTCGGCGTAATTGCCGCACAGCAAAGTCGATTTGACGAAGCGGTTTCAAAATTTACCGCCGCCTCGGAATGGAAACCGGATTTCCCCGGTTTAGACCGCAATTGGGGAATCGTCAGCTTCAACAATAATCAATTTGACAAAGCCATCGCGCCGCTTGCAAGGCACACAAAAGCGCATCCCGAAGATTTGCTCACGCGCCGGATGCTCGGCGTCAGCTATTATTTGACAAAAGATTATAAAAACACGGCGCAAACGCTCAAGCCCATCGAAGCGAATTTGGCGCAGGATGCTGAACTGGCTTATTTTTACGGCATTTCGCTCGTCCGGCTCGAACGTCAGCCGGAAGCCGCGAATATTTTTACGCGGCTTGCCGACCAAAATCAAAAATCGGCGCAGGCGCGTTTTTACGCCGGACAAGGTTTTGTTTTAGTCGGCGATTTTGAACGCGCGGTCAAAGAATTTCGCGCCGTCGCCGCGCTCGATTCGAGTGTTCCTCAAGCGCATTACAACGCCGGACAAAGTTTGATTCGGCTCAATCGTCTCGACGAAGCGGAAAAGGAATTTAGGCTCGAACTGCAATCGAATCCGTCGGACGAATCAGCGAAATATTCGGTCGCTTACACTTTGCTCGAACGCAAAATACAGACGGATGAAGCACTGTCTTTGCTCAGAGAAGCCGTCGCCGCGCGTCCCGATTACGCCGATGCGCGTTACCAACTGGGAAAAGCGTTAATTGAAAAGGGCAGTGTTAATGAGGCAATCGAACATCTGGAAAACGCCGCACGCGCTGAACCGAACAAAGATTATATCCATTACCAACTGAGCATCGCTTACCGCCGCGCGTCGCGTGCGAGTGACGCTGACCGCGAATTGAAAATTTTTCGAGACTTAAAGGAAGCAAATCGGCGCGAAAAACCTTCGGCAATGGGAGCAAAAGCAAATGCGCCGTAAGCGAAATTTTATTATTTTTACGACTTGTCTGCTGGTCTTGCTCGCTTGCAATGCAATTTTCGCGCAAAAAAATGCGGCTGATAAAATCGCCGTTGCGCGGTTTGAGAAAAACATCGAGCAGGGGAAATTTCAAGAAACGGAACGCCCGCTCCTCGATTATGCGATAGCGCATCCGCAGGACGCAAAAGCTCTGGAATTGCTCGGACGAATGCGTTACCTGCAAAATCGCTTGCCGGAAGCGAAATCTTTATACACGCGGGCGGTCGCGCTCGACGCAAATTCTGTTTCAGCCAAAATCGCGCTCGGACAAATTTTTGCCGAATCCGGTCAAAAGGATGAAGCGCGCCGGATTCTCTTTGAAGCCGCGCAAAATCCGATTAACAATTCTTCGTTGCAGTTAAATTTAGCTCGCGCGTTTTTGTTTACGGGTGAACCTGCAAAAGCGATTGAAACTGCCGAAAAACTTCCGCCCGCGATAAAAGCCGCGGACGCGCTTCCCATTATTGCGGCGGCTTATTTGGAATCGGGCAAAGGTGAAAAGCTAACCGATTTGTTGCCTTTGATGAAAAAAGCGGCGATTTCAAATCCGCGTTTAGCAGCGCAGTGCGCGGAAGTTTTGCAAAACGCCGCGATGAATAAAGAAGCCGTGAATCTTTTGCGACAAACGCTTGCGGCAGCGCCAAACAATTTTAGTATTTTAATTTTGCTCGGAAAATCAGAAATTGCAGCAAAAGATTTTATGCAAGCAAGCCAGCATTTAAGCCAAGCCGCAAAATTGCAGCCGCGCTCGGCGCAAGTTTTTTTCGCGCAAGCCTTGCTAGCAGAAGCGCAAGGGAATTCTCCGGCGGCTTTGCAATTATTGACCCGAGCGCGACAAATTGAACCGAATTCCGCCGAAATTTTGTCACAATTTGTTATCTCGGCGATGCGCGTCAAACAAACTCGCGCGGCAATTGACGCCGCGAAAATTTTATTGGAATCAAAACCGGATGAGCCGGAATATTCATATCTGCTTGGCGCGGCTTTTCTGCAAAACGGGAACATTGACGCGGCGCAGCAAAACCTACAGCGTTTTGTCGAACTGCGTCCTGCCGATTCGCGCGGTTGTCTGGCTTTGGGATTAACGCTAGCCTCGCAGCCCGATAAAATCGGAGAAGCGCGGGCGCAACTAAATCACTGTCTCGAAATTGATGTGAGGAATGTCGAAGCCCGTTACCAACTCGGCTTGTCGTATAAAACGCAGGGCGAAACCGCGAAAGCTGTCGAGTATCTTGAAGAAACCGTCAAACAAGCGCCGAATTACGCTTCGGCTTTGCGAGATTTGGGCGCGCTTTATTTGCAGGCAGGCGGGGAAACAAAGGCGCGAATCGTTTTGGAAAAAGCCGTCGCGCTTGCTCCCGACGACGCCGACACGCATTTTCAATTGAGCCGTCTTTACAATTTAATCGGCGAAACCGCGCTCGCAAAGCAGCATCTCGAAATTTTTCAAAAGCTCAAAAATTCGACGGTTAAATAAAAGATTAATAATCATTCTTGAAAAAAAAAAACGAAAATTTATGAAAACATTTTTCCTTTTAATCTTCACTTTCGTTGTTACGCTTACTACTTTTGGGCAAAATAAATCGCGTGAAATTGATGTTCGTATACAAGGTATCGGCTCAGGCACAACTTATTCAACAGTTATAAGAAAACTTGGCAAACCTTTGCACAGTAAAACAACTAAATTTAAAGCATCTGAAGCGTGTAGCGGTGCAACAGAAACGCATCTCACTCTTATTTACAAAGGCTTGGAAATTACGCTTCACGGCGACAGTCGAGGGCGCAATCTAAGTGTTTATGAAATAGAAGTCATTTCTTCAAAGTGGATAGCATCTGAAATCAGTGTCGGAGCTAAATCAAAAGACGTGCTAACCAAATTCGGCGAACCAAATTCCAAAGCGGAAAAAGCGGGCGAAGTTATTTTTTACTATGGTATGAAGAATAATCTAGGCGGAGTCAATTTTTACTTCCAAAATAATAGACTTATAAAAATCCTAATGAATGAAACTTTATGCTAAATCGTTCAAACTAATGTTATGAAGATTAAAAAATCTTTTGCAATCATTTTTTTATCTTTTGCCTGTCAAATCGGCGCGGCGCAGAGCGATAACATCTGCAAGCAAAGAAAAATTCCACAGCTCATTGACGTTATCGCCAAAACCGGAATCAAGTTCACACACACATCCGCGCCGGAAAAAAAATATATCGTCGAATCAATGAGCGGCGGCGTTCTTCTGATTGATTACGACCGCGACGGCTGGCTCGATATTTATTTAACCAATGCGCCGACGGTTGAAATGACGCTCAAAGGGCAAAAATCGAAAAGTGCGCTTTACCGCAATAATCGCGACGGAACATTTACCGACGTTACCGATAAAGCCGGT
>JALYZF010000129.1 GCA_030948995.1 Acidobacteriota bacterium | reverse complement strand
CTGCAGGTCAGCGCGATGCGAGGTACTCGCGTCGGCGGCGCGGTTATCTCGCACATCAACATCACCGACCGCAAGGCGGCGGAAAACAGATTGAAAAACAGCGAGGAATTTAACCGCAGCGTTTTTGAAAACAGCCCCGACTGCGTGATGGTTTTGGAAACGGACGGACAAATCAACTCGATAAATTCAAACGGTTTGAGCTTGCTTGAGACAGACAGTTTTTCCTCCGTTAAAGGTAAATCGTGGATTGATTTCTGGGTGGAGGACGACGACGAACTGGCTTATCAAGCCGTGCAAATGGCGGCGAAAGGCAAGACCGCGCACTTTGAAGGTTTTAGCCGGACGATGCGCGATACGGAAAAATGGTGGGACGTTTCGATTGCTCCGGTTTTTGACGCGGAAGAAAAAGTGACACGCTTAATTTCAACTTCGCGCGACATCACCGAGCGCCGCCAAAACGAGCGCGAGCGTGAAGAATTGCTCGCGCGCGAGCAAATCGCCCGCAAAGAAGCGGAAATCGCCAATCGTATGCGCGACGAATTTCTGGCTACCGTCTCGCATGAGTTGCGCGCGCCGCTCAATTCCATTTTGGGTTGGGGACGCCTTATGGAAAAGGGAAAACTTGACGAACAGACGACCCGGAAAGCCGTCCAAACGATTGTCCGCAACGCCGAATCACAAAACCGTCTGATTGAAGACCTGCTGGACGTTTCGCGCATTATTTCCGGCAAACTGCGGCTCGAAGTTATCACCTTAAAACCGATAAACGTTGTCGAATCCGCTTTAGAGACGGTTCGACCGGCGGCTGAAGCCAAAGGAATTCGGCTTGAGATAAAGGAAAACGCCGATGTCAGCCATATTGCGGGCGACCCTAACCGTTTGCAGCAAGTAATCTGGAATCTTTTGTCGAACGCGATAAAATTTACGCCGAACGGCGGCGAAGTCAGCGTCGGCATTGAGCGAAATAAAGATTATACCGAAATCAAAGTTATCGATAGCGGCGTTGGTATTAAAGAAGAATTTCTTCCTCATGTTTTCGACCGTTTTCGGCAAGCCGATACTTCGAGCATCAGAAAATTCGGAGGTCTTGGACTTGGATTGGCGATTGTCCGGCACATCACGGAAATGCACGGCGGAACCGTCGAGGTCAAAAGCAGCGGCGAGAATAAAGGCTCGACTTTTATCGTTCGGCTTCCGCTGATAGCGTCTCAGCCGGAAGAAAAAGAGACGGGAACAAATGGCGATGCCGCGCAGAAAATTTCAGAGCCGACTCGAAAATTCAAACTCGACGGGCTTTTAATTTTAGTGGTTGACGACGAACGAGACACGCGGCAACTGCTCGTTCAAGCCTTAACGTTTCACGGCGCGACAATTGAAACCGCCGCTTCCGCAGAAGAAGCGATGCAGGCAATCAAAGAGAAAAACCCGGACGTTTTAGTTTCCGACATCGGAATGCCGAACGAAGACGGTTATTCGCTGATTCGCAAAGTTCGCGCGCTGCCGGAGGCACAGCACAAAAATATGCCAGCCATCGCGCTGACGGCTTTCACGCGCGCTCAGGATAGAATGCGCGCGCTGGCTTCCGGCTATCAAAATCACGTCGCAAAGCCGGTGGAGCCGGACGAACTTGCAACCGTTATCGCAAGTCTTACCGGACGTCTGCAAATTGACGAATGAATTTCAGATTCCAAATTCCAGATTTAAAATTTCAATCTCGAATTTTGAACTAGAAATTTGGAATCTGAAATCTGGAATTTGAAATGTCTGCTTTAAAAAATCAGCCAATCGGAATTTTCGACTCCGGCGTCGGCGGTCTGACCGTTTACCGCGCGCTGCACGAAAAACTTCCCAGCGAGCGTTTTGTTTATCTGGGCGATACGGCGCGCGTGCCATACGGCACGAAATCTCTAGCGACGGTCGAGCGTTACGCGATAGAGAATTCGCAATTTTTAGCCGCGCGCGGCATAAAACTTCTAGTCGTAGCTTGCAATACGGCGTCCGCTTTAGCACTGCCGAAAATACGCGCGCAAATTGGTATTGATGTAGTCGGCGTCATCGGTCCCGGCGCGCGAAAAGCCGTCTCGATAACCGGAGATAGTCCGCGCATCGGCGTGATTGCAACGGAAGCGACCGTGCAGAGCCGCGCTTACTCAAAAGCGATAAAACTAGCAAACAAGGATGCGGAAATTTTTGAAACCGCCTGCCCGCTATTCGTTCCGCTCGCCGAAGAAAATTGGACAAACGAGCCGGAAACCATTTCTATTGCAAAAAAATATTTGCAGCACATCATTAAAAAAAATGTCAGCGCGCTCGTTTTAGGCTGCACGCATTACCCGATTTTGCGCGACGTTATTCAACAGGTGGTTGGTGAAAATGTTATGCTCGTTGATTCGGGCGCGGCGACCGCCGAAGAAGTCGAAAAATTATTGAAGGAAAAAAATCTGGCAAACGACCAACAGCCGAAAAGCGCGGGCGAGCGACATTTATGCGACGACCTCGACCATTTTTACGTAACGGACGCGGCAGACAGATTTGCCCGCGTCGCCGAAAGATTTTTGGGCGCAAAACCCGCAAAATTAGAAGCAATCGAAGTTTTCGGACAAGATGAACTCGTAAATCGTGAATCGTAAATTGGAAAAACAAGATTTTTATTTATTCACGCTTTTCATAACAAATTAGCGATTTACGATTCACGATTCACAAAAAATGACTTACACACGAACAGACAACCGAACGCACGACCAAATCAGAACGACGCGCATCACGCCCGGCATTTCGCCTTACGCCGAAGGCTCGGCTTTAATCGAAGTCGGCGGCACGAAAGTCATCTGCACGGCGACCGTCGAAGAAAGAGTTCCGCCATTTTTGCGGAATAAGGGAACGGGCTGGGTAACGGCTGAATACGCGATGCTGCCGCGCGCAACGCACACGCGAACAAACCGCGAAACCCAGCGACCGTCGGGCAGAACACAGGAAATTCAGCGGCTTATCGGGCGCAGTCTGCGCGCCGTCGTTGATTTGAAACTTTTAGGCGAACGTCAGATTTTTCTCGACTGCGACGTTTTGCAAGCCGATGGCGGAACGCGCACCGCTTCGATAACGGGAGCGTATGTCGCGCTTAATCTCGCCTGCAAAAGACTTCTTTCAAAGGGAACTTTGAAAACTTCACCGCTTCTCTCGGAAGTCGCGGCAATCAGCGTCGGCATCTGCGACGGCACGGCAATTTTAGATTTGTGCTACACGGAAGATTCAAACGCCGAAGTCGATATGAACGTCGTCTGCACAAGCGCAGGAAAATTTATCGAACTGCAAGGCACGGCGGAACGCGCGCCATTCGACCGCGAGCAGATGAATACAATGTTAGAACTTGCCGAAAAGGGTATCAACGAGCTTTTCACGATTCAGCGCAATGCTTTGAACGGTTAAAACCTTACGATAAAATAATTTTGAGGTAAAAATTATGGGACTCGCGCAACATAAAAAATTATATTCGCCCGAAAAATATCTTGAAATGGAACGCCGGGCGGAAACACGCCACGAATTTGTTGACGGAATAATTTACGCGATGGCTGGCGAAAGTCTTTCACACAGCCAGATTTGCATAAACTTAGCCGGAGAAGTTCGCGCAAAACTAAAGGGAAGCGACTGCCAAGCACTTTCGCCGAATATGAAAGTCCGTGCTGAAGGCAAAGGAATGTATGCTTATCCAGATTTAACGATTGTTTGCGGCGAGCCGGTTTTTCACGACAAACAACGCGACGTTCTGCTGAATCCGAAAATTATTTTTGAAGTTCTCTCGCCTTCGACCGAACGCTATGACCAGACGAAAAAGTTTTTCCGTTATCGCAAAGAGCTATCAAGTTTGACCGATTACATTTTGATTTATCAAGACGCACCCTTTATCGAGCATCACGAAAAACAAGCGGACGAACGCTGGACACATAACGCGGCAGACGGAATCGACGACGTTTTGCGGATTGTTTCGATTGAAATAGAACTAAGTTTGCGCGAGATTTACGACAGAGTAGACTTTAAACCTTTCGATTTTCTCAACGACGAAGCCGAAGATATTTACACTTTGGAAGACGGAAAACCTATCGAATAAAATGCTTCTATGTTTCGTGAAGCGCAACAAATCGGACTTTATACTCTGGTTCGCAAACTCGGCAAAGGCGGTTTCGGCGAGGTTTGGCTTGCCGAACGCAAATCCAAATTCGTTACGACGAAAGTCGCCGTAAAGTTGCCGCACGACGAGCAGGTTGACCACGAAACAATCAAACAGGAAGCACAGCTTTGGGAACAGGCGAGCGGGCATCCGAACATTTTGCCGATTATCGACGCCGACGAATATGACGGGCAAATCGTCATCGTCAGCGAATACGCGCCCGACGGTTCGCTCGACCAATGGCTGAAAACGCGCGGCAAAATGCCAGTTGAAAAAGCCGTCGAGATGACGATAAAAATTCTCGACGGTTTGGAATTTCTCCATTCCCGCAACATCATTCACCGCGATTTGAAACCCGCGAACATTCTGCTGCAAGGCGAAACGCCGCGTCTAGCGGATTTCGGCATTTCACGCGCTTTGCGAACGACCGCTTCGAGCCAGAGCAGCAATGTTTCGGGAACTTTCGCCTATATGCCGCCTGAAGGTTTCGACGGCAAACGCTCGGTTCAAACCGATGTCTGGTCGGTCGGCGTAAATTTGTATCAGTTTTTGACCGGAAGTTTGCCGTTTCCGCAGAAAGAGCCGTCCGCGCTGATTGCCGCGATAATGATGCGCGAATTCGAGCCGCTGCCGCCGGACGTTCCAAACAATCTGCAAAACGCGATTGCCAGAGCGTTGGCGAAACAGCCCGAAAATCGTTACGCGACGGCTGCCGAGATGCGCGAAGATTTGCGCCGCATCCTGCGCGGCGAAGCGTTTTCCGATTTTATCCAATCCGATTCACGCCAAACTTTTCCCGCCGAACAAGTTACGCAGATACGAAAAACCGCGCCGCTTTCCACCCAAAATTCTCAAGACGAAAACGAAACTATCATTCGTTCCGCGCCGAGTTTCGGACAAAGTGAAAAGCGTAAAAGTTCTAATGTTTGGATGTATGCGACGCTTGCACTAGTTTTGGTTGGCGCGATTGGTTTGGGTGTTTATTTTTTTGCGAATCAGTCAAAGCAAACTGATTCAAACAAAAATCAAATAGTGCAAGTTTCAGCAACACAACCGAACAGCAATTCTTTAAATTCTGAAAATGATGCTGCGTCAAAATTACCGAATGCAAACGTAATCACTCCACAAACAATAACTCCAACCCCAACTCCGATTAGTTACACAGGTTCTTATAAATCCTCACAAGGCGGCGTTTCTGGAAGACTTGAAATTAAGGAAATTGGAGATGGTTATCCAAAGCCTTTTAACTTTTCATTTCAGACGGCTGCTGAAGAATGTATTGGAGAAATAAAGGGAACTGCTAAGTGGGTAAAAGATAATTTAGCGATTTACAGAATTAAAAATAATAATTTTGATGCTAATAACAAATATGACAGACCATATTGCCAATTAACTTTTACCTTTGTAGGGAAAAAAATTGTTGTTAAAGAAAATGAGTATGGTTGTATGATTTATTACGGAGTGCGAGGATGCGGCTTTAATGGAACATATAGTAAATAGTTGCTGAAACTTAAAATTCAATTTTTCGCTTCCAATTTCAAATTCAACAATTGACCGGCGCGAAACGCCTTTTCGTATTGATTCGAGCATAAGGAAAGCAATGCAGATATTCAGACTTGCGGAATTTATAGTAAAATCAAAATTGAGGAAATTTATTTATGCTGACAGCAATTGAAACGACGGCGACAATCGGCGCGAATCGCCAGCTTACGCTTGATGAAGATTTGCCCGAAAATGTTTCGGCAAAGGTGCGCGTGATTGTTTTATTTTCGGAAGAAGATTACAACGAAAGCGAATGGCTGAGAGCCGCTTCAAAAAACGACGCTTTCGATTTTCTTAACGACGAGGCGGAAGATATTTACACTTTAGAAGACGGGAAACCTTTGTCTAAATGAAGTATAAAATCGTCATCGTCCCGTTTCCGTTTGACGACCTTTCGGGTCAGAAAGCGCGTCCCGCCGTTTGTTTGACCGATGAAATCCAGCCTTACGGTCATATCGTTTTAGCTTTTATTACAAGCAAAGTTTCGGCTAATCCGTCCGCTGCTGATTTTGTAATTGACTCGCAAGATAAAGATTTTGTCCAAACAGGCTTGAAGGTTTCTTCCACCGTTCGGCTTCATCGTTTAATGACGATTAGCAGTAAAATTGTCACCCGCGAACTAGGTGAGTTGTCGAAAATTCAGCAGACAGAAATTGAAAACCGCTTGCGAAAATTATTTGGAATTTAAAGATTTATGAACGAAAAACATTTTGCAGAAAAATCGGCAATCGTAACGGGCGCGACGCGCGGAATCGGCAAGGCGATTGCTTTGGAATTAGCAAGACGCGGTGCGAATGTCGCTTTTAATTATGCGAAAAGCGCGGATGAAGCAGAGAAACTGAAAGTGGAAATTGAAAACTTAAATGTTAAGTGTTTCGCCGCGCAGTGTGATGTGGCAAACACCGAAGCGTCAGCTGATTTCGTCAAGCAAGTGACAAGTGAATTTAGCACGATTGATTTTTTGATTAACAACGCCGGAATCACGCGCGATACTTTAATTTTGCGGATGAAGGAAGACGATTGGGATTCTGTAATTGACACGAATTTAAAGGGCGCGTGGAATTTCTCGAAAGCCGTTTTGCGTCCGATGATGAAAAACGACGCGGGCGGCGCGATTTTAAATATGTCCTCGATTTCCGGCGTTGTAGGAATGCTCGGACAGACGAATTATTCGGCGTCGAAAGCGGGAATGATTGGTTTGACGAAAGCGTTGGCGAAAGAAATTGCGAGCCGGCGTATTACGGTCAATGCGCTTGCGTTAGGTTTAATCGAAACGGAAATGGCGAGCGAGATGAATGCCGAATTCCGCGAGAAAATCTTGTCGCAGATTCCGCTCGGACGATTGGGAAACGTCGCTGAAGTTGCCGAAATCGCTTGCTTTATGTTGTCCGACGCGGCGCGTTACATTACGGGTCAAGTCATTCAAGCCGACGGCGGTCTGGCAATGTGAGGCAATTTTGGATTTTGGATTGGTTGGAGAGAAATAATCAATATCACTTTAGTCATTTCTGTTTCTGATTTCAAGATTTAAAGCGTCTCTCTGAAAATAAAACATAATTATTCATTTCGCTCATCAAATCTATTATAATAAGTAATCCTAAAGAATATTTTAGAAACCGAGGAAACGAAATGGAAAATCCGACTGCAACGAAAACGACGTCCGACGACCCTGCCTTTACTACAAACTCAAATAACGCAGCCGTCCCCGAATTTCGGGATATGCAGTTTGCGGAAATAAACCAACTCGCACTCGACCACCCGGGCGCAAACGACACAGCTTACCGCACACGCCGCGATTACATCGCATCGCTTTCAAAGCGTTTTCGCGAAGACCCCGAACATCGAATTATTGACGTCGAATATACACTCGAAGAACAGAAAGTCTGGCAGATTGTCGCGGGGAAATTGGAAGAAATTCAGGCAAACCGCGCCTCGGCTTTTTATCTTGAAGCTAAAAAGAAATTAAACATCAGCAACGAGCGAATTCCGCAATTGTCGGAAATGAATCGACGCCTTGGCGAGTTAACGGGTTTTCGTCTCGCTCCGATTGAAGGTTTGGTTGAAACGCGAGGATTTCTTAGTTGGCTTGAACATCGCACAATGCTCTGCACCCAATATATTCGCCATACATCGCGCCCCGAATACACGCCCGAACCCGACATCGTCCACGAAGCCATCGGGCATATCCCGAATTTCACAAATCCCGATTTTGCAGATTTTTCCCAATTCATCGGTCGCGGCGCGCGTATCGCAACCGACGAACAATTGGAAGAATTAGGTCGTCTGTATTGGTTCACCGTCGAATTCGGTCTTGTGCGGGAAGGCGACGAAATAAAAGCCTTCGGCGCGGGTCTTTTGTCGAGTTTCGGCGAACTCGAAAATGCATTCACCGACAATGTCGAACGCCGCCCGTTCGATTTAAAAGAAGTTATCAATCAGGATTACGATTATTCGGATATGCAGCCGATTTTATATGTGATTCCGTCGTATGCGGAATTAAAAGAAGTAACGCGCAAATACATCGAAAGTTTCGGCGGAAAGTAGTATTTTTGAGTTATGGAAAATTTAATCGAATCGAATCCGAAAATAATGTTTGGCAAGCCCGTGATAAAAGGAACGCGCATCACGGTTGAGCTGATTTTGGAAAAAATCGGAAACGGCGAAACCGTTGATGCGATTTTATCGTCGTATCCGCATCTTTCGCGCGAACAGATTTTAGCGTGTGTTGATTTTGCCAGAAAATCTTTGAGCCTTGAAACAGTTTATCCGCTGGCGACCGTATGAAATTTCTGGCGGATGAAAATATCGAACGCGAATTTATCGAAGCATTGAGAGAATCGGATTTTAATGTCGTATCCGTTTGGGAAAAGTTATATCGGAATTGCGGACGACGAGATTTTACAAATTGCCGTAAATGAAAAAGCGGTGATTATGACTTACGACACGGATTTCGGCGAATTGGTTTTTCGTTTCGGTCTGAAATCTCACGGCGTGATTCTTCTTCGTTTGAGCGGTTTAAGTTTAGCGGAGAAAACTCGCAAAATCATTCTCGCCATCCGCGAACACGAAGCCGAACTTGAAAATGCTTTTACGGTTATTTCGGAAAATTCCGTGTGCATCAGAAGGAGTTTCTAAAATTTTATGCACAGCCATTGGCGTTCAATTTTGCTTCTTATTTGTCTGACGGTTTTGTTTGCGTCTTTTGTCGGGGCGCAGGAAAAACAGTCGAGCGATTTATTTCCGATTAGCGTAAAAAGAAAAGCCGGATTTATTGACCGAACGGGAAAAGTAATAATCGAACCGCAATTTGAAGCTGTTAATGATTTTTCGGACGGTTTGGCAAGAATTTACGTTAGCGGAAATAAATTTGATACGGCATACATCAACGAATTGGGAAAAATTGTTATTGAGCCGCAATTCGACATTGGCAGCAATTTTTCAGAAGGTTTCGTTTGGGTTGGATTTGACCCGCACAAAACAGAATATAAATTTGGAAACAAAACATATTATTCCGGCACGGCAAGTGATTCGTTCGATTATAATATCGGTTTTATAGACAAAACGGGAAAATTTATTACCGAACCGATTTTTACTTTCGCTGAAGATTTTTCAGAAGGATTGGCGGTTGTTAGGACAAAGGAAAACAAATTCGGCTTCATTGATAAAAGTGGAAAAATTGCGCTTGAGCCGATATATGACGTATCAAGTGAATTTTATGAAGGCTTAAATCCGATTTATCTCAACGGCGGTAAATACGGATTTATTGATAGAACAGGTAAAACAGTTCTTAAAACCGAATTTGGAAAGGTAGATGATTTCAAAAACGGTTTAGCTGAAGTTTGTGAAAGTTACGAAATTAATGCGAGATGTGGTTACATAGACAAAACAGGAAAAGTTATCTGGCAACCGACAAAATAAATTTTATAAAGAGGCAATTATGACAGACCAAAAAAATCGTTTATGAGCGAAAAGTTCAGAACCGTTGTTCTTTACAAAGATTATTTCGCCGATTTCTTTGGCGGGCAGAAACAAAAGGTTAAAGACAAAATCGTTTGGACGCTTCGCTTGATTGAAGAATTGCCGCGAGTTCCCGAAACTTATTTGAAAAGTCTGGAAGACGCGGACGGGCTTTTTGAAATTCGCATCAAACAGGGCAGCGATATTTTTCGGGTTTTCTGTTTTTTCGACGAAGGAAAATTGATAATTTTGACGAACGGTTTTCAAAAGAAAACGCAGAAAACGCCGAAGCAGGAAATAGAGCGGGCGTTGAAGATAAAAGAGGAATATTATGCCGAAAAAAAATAACACTAAAACTTTTGACGAGTTTGTCGGCGAGCAATACGGCGCGCGCGGAACGGCGAAACGGGAACGATTTGAAACAGGTTACGAGCAATTCAAACTGGGCGTTTTGATTCAGGAAGCACGGCTCGAAAAAGGTTTGACGCAGGAACAGCTCGCCGAAAAATGCGGCACGAACAGGGCGTATATTTCAAAAGTCGAAAACAACGTCAAAGACGTGAGCGTTGCGACGCTGCAAAAAATCATCGAAGTCGGACTCGGCGGGCATCTCGAACTTTCAATTAAACTTTAAATTAAAAAAATTATCAGGTGAAAATTATGACAGACAAGAAAAATCCTTTAGGCTTAAAAAAAATACATCACGTCGAGTTTTACGTCGGCAACGCTAAACAAGCCGAGTTTTATTATCGGAGGGCGTTCGGGTTTTCGCGCGTGGCTTATTCGGGGCTTGAGACGGGCAATCGTGAAACGGCTTCGTATGTTTTGCGGCAGAATCGCGCCCAATTTATTTTGACGACGCCGCTGTCGGGCGACCACGCGGCGAGCGAGCATATCAAACAGCACGGCGACGGGATTTACGATATTGCATTTCAAGTCGAAGACGCGGATTTTGCGTTTAATGAAGCGGTGAAACGCGGCGCGACTCCGGCGATTGAGCCGTTTGATATGACGGATGAGAACGGCAGCGTGCGGCGTGCGGCGATTAAAACTTACGGCGACACGATTCACTCGTTTATTTCCTATAATAATAATAACGGACACAATTACAACGGCGTTTTTCTTCCCGGTTTTACCGAGCAAAACATTGCGGGCGATGATGTCGGCATCGTGCTGGTTGACCATATGGTCGGGAATGTCGAACTCGGCAAAATGGAAACGTGGTGCAATTATTACCGTGACGTGATGGGTTTCGAACGTTACATCACGTTTGACGACGAAGATATTTCGACCGAATATTCGGCGCTGATGTCAATCGTCATGTCGGACGGCGGGCACAACATCAAATTCCCGATCAACGAACCGGCGGAAGGCAAGCGCAAAAGCCAGATTCAGGAATATCTCGACTACTACAAAACGCCCGGCGTCCAGCACGTCGCCCTCTTGTGCAAAGACATCATCTCAACCGTCAGTAAGTTGCAGGCGAACGGCGTCGATTTCCTGCGCGTTCCCGATTCGTATTACGCCGAAATCCCGGCGCGCATCGGCGAGATTGACGAAAACATCGAAGATTTAAAACGCCTCGGAATCCTCGTTGACCGCGACGAAGAAGGCTATCTGCTGCAAATCTTCAGCAAAAACACCCAAGACCGCCCGACGGTTTTCTTTGAAATTTTGCAAAGAAAAGGCTGCAAAGGCTTCGGCAAAGGAAATTTCAAAGCGTTATTTGTTTCGATTGAAGAAGAACAGGCGAAACGCGGGAACTTATAATTTCGCTTACAGTTAAAAGATTTATTATGACTTTTTGGTATGGAGCGAGAGAATCTTTCGATAAATTGTCCCAAACTGATGTAATGTCTTGGGACAATTATATTGAATGGAGCAAGTTGAATCAGTTGAAAGAACTTGTTTCATTAGATGGAATACTCAACGGAGATTTAGTAAATCCAGACTTTGACAATGCCGATGATTGGAACTTTATTTTAATTGATGAACAGTTTCAAACCGGATTTTATAATTCGGTTGAGTATGTCTTAAAAAATATAGAAACCAAAAAAAAGTTTAATTTGCTTGCAGTTATCAAAGAACCGAACGAAAAATGCGAATTACTTGAACTTGCTGATTTTGAATTTGTCGGCTATGAACTTTTGGACAAAGATTACAGCAATAGCGCATTAACAAATTGCGGCGGATTTGACGAAACGTTTCTGCCAAATGAACTTAACGAATACGGACTAATAAACGATTACGAGAAGGCATACGATATTAGGAAAAGACTTGTTGAAAATAATCCTGAAGAACATCACGCAAACTGCAATGTATTTGCGGTTTGGCGACATAAAACTATCGGACGAGCAAAATAAAATATGCAAATCGAAACGCTCGAAAATCTAAAGGTGAAAGTGCTGTTCGACATCTGCGTATGTTTCTCGAAAAGTTTGGTAATCAGAACGGCAGTCTTGTAAAATGACTGGCAGAGGTTTTTATTATGCCGACAATTACTCTACGCGCGCATTTTAACGGAACGCAGGTTGTTCTCGACGAACCGTTTTCGTTTGAGCCGGACGTTAAATTACTCGTTACCGTTTTGCCAAACGAATCCGACGCCGAACGCGACGATTGGCTGCGTCTTTCCGCCAAAGGTTTAGCGTCGGCTTACGGCGACGACGAGCCGGAATATTCGACAGCGAATTTAACGGAAGCAAATCCTGAATATGACCGAAGGTGATGTTGTGCTGACG
>JALYZF010000106.1 GCA_030948995.1 Acidobacteriota bacterium | reverse complement strand
GACAAATAATATCTCAGAGTTTCTTCTGAAAAGGATTTTCGTTCGATTTGCCGCCTTACTTCCGATTTCAAAAGCGTTTTTGTTGAATTACGAAAAAACATCGTTTTGCTTTCACTAAATCCGTATGATAAAAAATAGAGAACTATTTTAGATTTAATGTGAAAAACAAACGGCAAAATTCAGTTTTCTCCAGGCGGCATTTCATCTGGCGCGCGATGTCGGCGCTGATGTTTTTCTATCTCTGTGCCGATGTCAGCGTATTCGAGTATTTTGAAGGCAATCAATCACTCGGTATCGTCTCGTATAGAAAGGTAGTTGAGTTTTTCCCGCCGGCTGAAACATCTGAATCGACTTTGATGAAGGATTCGACTTTCGTCTCGCTTTTTTCCACCCACGGCGAAGGAGCTAATACTCCAATCGACGATGGAGATGACTTTTGCTGTTGATCATACGCCTTGGTCGCTTATAATCATTTAATAGTCCCGCTCTCGCCCGTTAATTACCGACATCGATCTCCGAACTTGTCTAATCAGCAGCGCGGAATTAGACGAAGCGACTGCGAAACTGAAAACCGCAAATGCCGAACTTGAGGAATCACGAAGGCGTTACGAGCGAGCATTGGAACTCGCTCGCATAAAGCCAGCCAGCAGTTCCGAACTTGAACAAGCCGCCGTCAAACTCAGAACCAGTGAATCCGATTTAGCAGCCGTTCGGCAAAGATTAATCGTGCTTGGATTGCCCGCGCAGAAATATGAAAAAGATTTGGGACGAATCCGCACGGGAAGCGGCGCAAGCGTGACAACCGATGCCTATCCGGGCAGGATTATTCGCGGGCAGGTAACTTATATTGACCCAGAAATCAATACGGACACGCGCACGGCGCAAGCGCGCGTCGAGCTTGAAAACGCGGGACAGATTTTGAAAATCGGGCAATACGTCAATGTCGCTTTCGGCTCGATGGGAATGGCGGAAAAAACCGTCCCGACCGTCCCTATCGCCTTGGTGCAAAACTTGGGCAACCGGCAAGTGATTTTTGTCGCCACCGACAATCCGAATGTTTTTATCGTTCGATTCGTGCGGTTGGGAGCCGAAACAAGCGGTCAATACCTTGTGCTTGAAGGCTTAAGCGTCGGCGATAAAATCGTCACCGATGGCAGTTTTCTATTACGCGCCGAATGGCTCAAACAGCATCCCGCAAATCAGTAGAGAGAAAAAATTGGAAAACAAATTTAATAATCAGTGATAAAATTGCCGCTATGTTCAAATCAATCTCTTTGACATGCGTCTGTATTCTGCTGCTGTCTTCGACGTCTTTTGCACAAATTGCAATTGACAATCGAGGCACGCTCAAGCGACCCATTATTGACAGCCGGATGAGTGGAAAAGAAGCCTTTGACGGTTTGGACCCGAATTGCCCGCCGGGGATTCGCCGCCGACAAAGAATCGTTCGGCTCAAATACTTTTCCTTCGACGGCAAAATTCACCAAGGTCAACTGGTGATGGACAAAGATTTGGTCGAAGACATCAAAAAGGTTTTCAAGTTCGCTCTTCAAGATAAATTTCCAATCAACTCCGTGATTCCGATTTCTGATCTTCGCTTTCGCAAAAATAATCGGTGGGACGATGACCTCTCAATGATTGCCAATAATACTTCTGCTTTTAATTACCGGGTTAAAACCGGCGGCGGCGAGCTGTCGAATCACGCTTACGGCAGAGCGATTGACATCAACACGGTGCAAAATCCGTATGTTAAAGGCAAACTAATTTTGCCGCCGAACGGGAATTACAATCCGATTGCAGCGGGAACTTTCACGACAAATAGTCCGATTGTCAAAATGTTCGTCGCATTGGGTTGGGATTGGGGCGGCAATTGGACGCGCCTTCAGGATTACCAGCATTTTGAAAAGCCTTTGAAAACCGTCGCCAAATAATAATGGATGTAAAATAATAATGAAAACGCTTAGTTCAAAGCAAACCTGTATTATTTAATATAAGTTGTCGATTATGCTGACCCTTCTCTTTACATCATTAGCGATGCTTTCAACGCTCGCCGGCGGATTTGCAGCGGTTTACGCGCGTCGCCGCATTCATCTGCTGATGGGGTTCGGCGCAGGAGTTCTGCTCGGAGCGACTTTCTTTGACCTTCTGCCCGAATCATTGTCAATCGCACAAGAACAGCAGTGGAACTCTAAATTCGTTCTCGGCATTGTCGTCATTGGTTTTCTGGGATTTTATTTAATCGAACGGCTGCTGATTCTGCACGCCTGCCCGGAAGGAGACTGCGAAAACGAAGCGCATAAACAAATCGGGAAAATGGGCGCCATTGGTCTGATTGCACACAGCACGCTCGACGGGATGGCAATCGGCGCGGCGTCCTTAGTCGATTGGCAAACAGGACTGCTCGTCGCTCTCGCCGTCATCGCACACGATTCAAGCGACGGTTTGAACACGATTCTAATCATCACGCGCGGCGAGCCGCTGGCTAAAGGCGATATTATCTTTCTTATTTTAGACGCGGTGGCGCCGGTTTTAGGCGGAATGCTGGCACTTGTTTTTCTACCCTCGCAGTCAGCACTCACGGTATTTTTGGCGCTTGCGTCCGGATTCTTTCTCTATACGGCGACGAGCGATTTGCTGCCCGAAGCGCATCGTCGTTCGCCGAGCCTGACAGTTTCTCTTGCCGCTATCACCGGAGTAGTTTTAATCGGCGGCGCGGTAACACTACTTGGAGGTTGATAAGTTAAAACCACCGTCAGCTAAAACTGCAAATAAGTAACAAGAAATGAGTAACATCATATTAAAATCAAATTGCCCAGATTAATCTAAGTTTTGTCTAACAAAATCTTTATCCAGGCAAGTATAGCTCGCAAACTGTTGTAAATAAATAGAATATTTGTTTTGTCGATTTTTGCATAAATACTTTCGACAATAATCAAAATTAAAGGTAAATTTGCATCCCTTTTATGTTTATGAAAGATCTCCGCTCCTCTTTATGAATTTATTTCCATTTAAGATTATAAATAAAATTTTGAACTGTCTGATAACAAACAGCAACTGTCTGTAAGCAAACAAAACTTCTTGAGTAAATTTGGTTTTTGTCAATAAATAAGGGGTTTTGTGGCTGGCATATTCCTTGCTATATCAAATGCAGAATAAAGAATTAGTTATAATTTGGGGGTTAATAAAATGGGCGATACAAAACGCAAAACAACTCTTTCCACGTTCAATTTACTGATGACGGTGGTTTTATCGGTTTTTTCCATTATTCCGGTTTTCGCACACGGCGGCGTCGACGACGAAAAGCCAGCCGCGACACCCGTCTCAGATCATAAGGGAATGGTCACGCAGACGGCTCGCGCCGGTGAACTCGAGATACTGCTCAAGCACTCGCCGCTTGAGCCGGATACGGAAACTGCGGCAAAACTTTTTGTCACGCGTTTTGCTACCAACGAACCTTTTCCCGATGCCAAACCAAGCATTCAGATTACGGCGAAAGACGGCAAGACGTTTGAAGCCTCCGAAGTCAAATCGGATGCTCCCGGCAGTTTCAGTTTCAAACTTCCGCCCCTCCCCGAAGGCTCTTACACGATTTTAGCCAGATTGAACGCAGCGGGGAAAACTGACACGGCGACCTTTTCAAGCGTCAGCGTTGAACACGCCGAAGCTGCATCCGCGGTCGGTTCGTGGGTACGAACCGTGTTAATGATTTTAACCGGAGTGGTCGTTTTGGGATTGTTCGGCGGCTTAATGTTTTACGCTTTCCGTTTCGTTCAAGGCGAACAAGCGGGTCAGGAAGCTGTCTCGGTTTAAGCGAGCATGATATTGATAATGATAAACACCAAAGGGGACGAATCGGGAGCGGCTAAAAAAAATATCTTCAAACGGCAACCAATAGTTCTGGGCAAATTGTTTCTGCTCACCCTGTTTTTTGCTTCGGCATTCTCCGCGTCCGCGCAGGTGCAGCCGCAGCCGATTTTAGCTCCGAATCAAACAGCCGTGCAGTTGACTTCCGGGCAGTTTGTCGGGCAGGGCGGTTTGACGGTTGAAAACCTGGTCGAGCTCGGGCAAAGCCGCCGCGCCGATCTGCTGGCGGCGCGGCAGCGTCTGGCAATAGCCGAAGGGCGGCTTCGTCAAGCGCGGCTGCGCCCGAACCCGACGCTCGACACTGAATACGGCTCGCCCCGTTTTTTAGGCGGTGAATCCGAATCGGATTTTTCGGCTGGCGTGACGCAGGTTTTTGAAACCGGCGGCAAGCGTTCCAAAACAATAGCGGTTGCCGAGCTGGAACTCAGCCAAACCCGCGCCGAAGTTTTAAGACTGGAGCGGCAATTAGCCGCCGAAATTCGCCAAAGCTATACGAACGCAATTGCCGCCGCACGGCAACTTGATATTTTAGAAAAACTAATCGTAGCGGACGAAGAACTTGTGCGCGTGACTGAAGCACGACTTAAAGAAGGCGATGTCGCGCCGCTTGATAGCAATCTGGTGCGGGTCGAGAGCGACCGCCTTAAAGTGCAGGCGATCGGGGCGAAAAGCGAACTTGAAACCGAGCTTTTAAACTTGGGAAATTTAACCGGCGCTGGAGTAGAGGAAAGTATAAAGCTTGCGCCGCAAGCCGATAAACCGCCGCGTCTCGATTTGGGTTTGACTGAATTGACCGATATTGCTTTCCGCGAACGCTCTGATTTGCAGTCCGCTCGCATCGGCGAGCGGCTCGGCTCGGCTCGAATTACTCTGGCACGCGCTCAATCGGTTCCGAATGTTGCCGCGTCAGCTAGATATTCGCGCAATAAATTGATTTTCGATTTTCCGCCAGCTGTCGGAGGAAATTTTATTAAAAGAGACAACACTCTGACGTTCGGCGTATCGGTGGAGCTTCCGATTTTTAATCGCAATCAAGGGGAAATCGCTTCAGCTACGGGCGAGAGAGTGCAAGCGACGCGCACGAGAGAGTTTTTAGAAACGACTATTCGACGCGATGTCGCCGTCGCTTTCCGCAGATATCGCGCGGCAGCCGAAGCACTGGTGTTGTATTCGACGCAGATTTTGCCGCGCGCCGAAGCAAATTTACAATCTGTCCGCGCCGCTTACGGCTTAGGCGAATTTTCCGTTTTTGAAGTCGTTGGAGAACAGCGTCGCCTGACCGAAAACGTCACCGGCTATAACCAATCTCTGCGCGATTATTACAACGCGCTGACCGAACTTGAAACGGCACTCGGCACGCCGCTGCCCGCTTCGGGTTTCGCGCCGGGCGCGACCGTATTGCCCGACAGCAATATAGTGCCGCAAATTAACAAGGAGAACTTTTTAAAATCGCTTCAAGCTCCCATTTTAACGAAGAAAAACAACGCGGTCGAGACGGCTGCAAAAACAGGAAAATTAAACTAAAAATCAAACTAAAACAAGAGGAAAAAAGAAAAATGAAAAATCTAAAAATTTTAACAATCATCGGTTTCAGCCTAATCGTCGGCTTGGCGGCGGCGTGCTCGAGCGCGGGAACAAACACGGCAACCTCGAATACGACGACTGCCGATGCTCCGGCTAAAAATACGGCGGTCGCGACCAACAGCGGGGCGGCAAACACGGCAACGACGGCTGAGAAACCGGGCGAGGAAACTCCGGCGGCAGTCAAAGCGGCATTCCCCGACGCAAACAGTTTTACCAAACAGCATAAGGATCTGACGCCTTCGCAAATCGCTTCAATCGAAAAGGAAACAAACGCCAAAACGCCGGACACCGACCACCATTCTTATCTGGCTTTTTCGACGGCGGGCGGAGCCAGAAAACAAATCGGCGCGGCGACGGTTGTCGAAGCCAAGGGTAAGGAAATCGTCATCATTTACGACAACAAAGAGGGGCGACCGTTTGTCAAAGAAATTCGCAGCGAGGGAATTCCCGCCGCATTCTTGGCTCAGTTTGCCGGGAAAAATCACGACGATAAATTTCAAATCGGAGCGGACATAAAAACGAACGGCGTGGACGATGCAACGGCGAAAGCGATTGCCGAAGCGGTGCGTGTTGACGCGATGACGATGCAGACGCTCTACGGCGCGCCGGATAAACACTAGAGGAAACCATAGTTTAATGTTAAAGGTTAAAAGTTCAGAGTCATTAATCGGCGGCGCGAAGCGTTGGTCGGCGGTCAGATTTATTCTGTTCGCCGCTCTGCTTTCCGCTTACTGCTTACCGCTTATCGTTTTAGCGCACGGCGGCGTGGATGATGAAAAACCAGCCGCCGCGCCGCAATCAAAAGCAACCGGCGCAAGCGTGATTACCATTGCGCGGGCGGAGCGCAATATCCAAACTGATGCCGGACAATTTAACGCCCGGCTCGAACGCGCTCCGGCGGACGTTCGCACCGGGGAGACTTCGGAATTTGCCGTGCGCCTTGCGGAAAAAGTCGAAGGCGGCTTCGGTGCGGGCGAACCAGTGGCGATTGAAGACGCGACGGTTACGGCAAACATCACGACCGCCGAAGGACAAGCGGTGGCGAGCAATTTGCCGATGAAATTCGAGAAAGGCTTTTACCGCGGATCTTACTCTTTTTCAAACCCCGGAAACTACAAAATCGTTTTCAATGCGGCGACTTCAGACAATCGCAGTTTCAGCGTTGATTTCCCATTGAGCGTTGTCAAAGCTCCGGTCAGTTGGACGTTTTGGCTCGGCTTTTTATTTTTGAGTTTATTGACTTTCGGCACAATCGCCGCCGTTTTCATTAAAACGCGAGGAGCGACAGAAGAAGGTGAGGAAGGCGCCGCCGGCAACAGGCAAAGAGCGCGAAGAATTGCGCCCGTCGCGGCAGCCGCTCTGGTCATTCTCGCTTTGGGAACATTCGCGCTGGCGGTGTTCGCGCCGCCGCGCCAAACCCGCAGCCTTGCCGCAATGCCGCCGCTCGGCACAAGCACTGAAGCTGCACCCGCGCCCGAGGCGGCGAACGCCCTGCAGACGAATTTGACCATTCCGAAAGAATCGCAGGTTTTATTCGGCATCAAGACCGAGCCGGTTTCCGTCAGGCAAATTACGAGTGGACTCAAAACATCCGGCATCGTCCGGGCGCGCCCCGACGCGCAAGCAGTGGTTGTGCCGCCTGTGGCGGGCAGAATTGCTTTGCGAGCCGGTTTGACAATCGGTTCGGCGGTCGGTCGCGGCGAGCAAATCGGCTCGGTCGAGCAAATTTTAGATGTCGCCGGACAAGTCGGACTTGAAACGCAGCGACTTGATGTAGCAGGGCAACAGCGCGATGTTGAAGCCAAACGGCTTGAACTCAGAAACACGGCGCTTGCTCTGCAAGGTCAGCAGGCGCAGCAGCGAGCCGCTGCCAGTCAATCTCGCACAAGACTAGCACAGGCAAACCGCGAGCTGCGACGTTCGGAAAATCTGGTCGAAGTCGGCGCGGTTCCCCGCAAACGAGTCGAAGAGGCGCTCACGGCGGTTAAGGTCGCCGAGCAGGAAGTCGCCGCCGCCGACAAACAGGTCACGCTTCTCGACACGCAAATCAAAGCCGCGCAAGCCGGGCAAGCTATTTTCCGCGCGCCCCAGGTCAACCAGCCGACTCGTGTCTTTCCTTTGACCGCGCCGGTAACAGGCATCGTCAATGAAATCAAAGCAACGAGCGGTCAGCAGGTCGAAACTGCGACGCAGATTTTGTCAATCAGCAACCTTTCAACCGTTCTCATCGAAGCGCAGGTTTTCGAGAAGGATTTGCCGCTTGTTAGACAATCAACCAGAGCGAGTTTTACCGCGTCCGCTTTATCAGGCGAGGTTTATAACATCGGAACAAACGACGGCGACGGCAGGCTCGCCTCCATCGGTCAGACGGTTGATCCGCAGACGCGCACCGTTCCCGTGATTTATGAAGTCAAAAATCCTTTGGGAAGACTTCGAGAAGGAAACTTCATCGAGATAACAATTGATACGAGCGGCGACGCCAAAGTGATCGCTGTACCGAAACAAGCTGTAATTAACGAGCAAGGACAGACGTTCGTGTTCGTTTTTACGGGGGGCGAGAGTTTCGAGAAACGCCCCGTTGCTCTGGGCGCGGAAGGAGCGGACTTTTACGAAGTCAAATCGGGTTTAAAAGAAGGCGACCGCATCGTTACTGAAGGCGTTTATCAGCTCCGCACGACGCAGCCGACGGCTTAATAGTTTGGAGATTTCTGCGAGAGTGTGGCAATAAAACTCCAAATAAAAAATGAAGTTAATTATGGTCGAAGCTATTAAAGAGATTTCGGCGGCGAAACCGCAAACAATAATTTTGAAGGAAGGCTGCCGAGGTTAAAACAAGCACCGGCTTACTGCAGAATACGCCATAGGTTAGAAACGGAAGCGACACCGATTTTATCAGGCTTCGGAGAGATGGTCGGCTTTCGTTTTCACAGACTTTTGTATCGGGGCGTTTCGCACGACTTAGAAAAAATAATTGTCGGCGATAAAAGGGAAAGATAATTTTATCGGCATTAAAAATCGAACATTTATATTTTATCGAGGGAGAATGAGAAAAACATTTATTTTAGGAATTATTGGAATTCTTTTGATTTCCGCCGGGATTTTAACGGCTTGCAATAATGCAGTAACTACCAAAAACACTACAGATCTAACCAACAGTGAGGCGGCAACGAATGCCGGCGCACCCGTTACAACAGATGCGGCGAAAGCCTTTAGCGTTGATTTCAATAGCGAGCCGTCCGAAATTAAAGCCGGAACGCCTGTAACGCTTTCTTTTACCATAAAAGACCGGCAGGGCGCGGCGGTTAAAGATTTGTCAATCGTTCACGAAAAACCGATGCACTTGCTCGTCGTATCAAAAGATTTGGCGGAGTTTTACCATATTCACCCGGAACAGCAACCGGATGGCTCGTACCGCGTCTCGCACGTTTTTCCGAACGGCGGGGACTATAAACTTTATGCCGATTTTACGCCGAAAGAAGCCGCGCAGGTGGTCGAGCGCATTTACGTAAAAGTTGCCGGAACAGAACGCTCGCCCGTTGCGCTCGTCCCAGACCAAAAACTTGAAAAAACCGTTGACGGTCTTCGAGTCGTGATGAAGCCGAGCGCAGAAATTAAAGCCGGGGAGGAATTGACGCTTGATTTTCAAGTATTCGATGCAAAGACAAATAAGCCCGCAACCGATTTGCAAAATTATTTGGGCGAACTCGCGCACTTCGTCATCATCAGCGAGGACGGACGCGATTTCGTCCACGCGCACCCGATGTCGAAAACTGAGTCGATGGGTGATATGAACGGGATGAAAATGAACGACCAGAAAGCGGATAATCACGCGGACGACGGACATGACCGTTGGAAAACGGAAAGCACGACTATAAAGCCGAGCCAGTCGGAAGTTTCAGCACACACGGCGTTTCCGCGAAGCGGTGTTTATAAACTGTGGGCGCAATTCCAGCGCGGAGACCGTGTAATTAACGTCCCTTTCATCGTGCACGTGCCGGAAGGCGACCAGCCGAAAATTGCGAAGAATGATTCCGCTCCGGCGGATGCAATCAAAGTTACGGTCAGCAAAAACGGGTTTAGTCCTTCTGAAATCAAAGCCGAAAAGGGCTATCCGCTAACATTGATTTTCAATCGCGCCGACAATAAAGGCTGCGGCAAGGAGGTCGTGTTTTCTTCGCTCAACATTCGCAAAAAACTGCCGCTCAAAAAAGATGTCAAGATTGTTATTACGCCGACGGAATCCGGCGAGATAGCCTTTGCCTGCGGAGTGGGAATGATGAAAGGCTCAATAATAGCTCATTAATTTCAGAGATTTTAAAAACAGGAGAAAAGAAAAAATGAAGAAAGGAATTTTATCAGGTCTGGTTTTGACTGCCGCGCTTGCGGTTTTGGGCGCGGCTTGCACTCAAACGGCAACTGTCAATACGAATTCGTCAATGAATCGTAACGCGGCAAACGGCAACACAATGACGATGAACGCTAATTCGATGCCTTCGAATATGTCGAATATGCCGATGAACGCTAATAGCGGCGATATGTCGGGGATGTCGGATATGAAATCGTCTCCGAACGCTGCAAGCGCGCCGTATGATTTGCAGTTTTTAGATACGATGTCGGCGCATCATCAAAGTGCAGTTGATATGGCAAAAACGGCAGTTGAAAAAGCCCAGCACCCGGAACTGAAGGCTTTTGCCCAAAAAATTATTGCCGATCAAACACGCGAAATCGCGCAGATGAAAGACTGGCGCGAAAAATGGTTCGCCGGGAAACCGGCGGCGATGAATATGGAGATGTCGGGAATGATGGACTCGATGAAAATGATGATGGAGGGCGGAATGAAGAAGATGGAAGCGGCGTCGGGAAATGATTTCGATCTGCATTTTCTCGATATGATGACGCCGCATCACATGGGGGCGACCGTCATGGCAAAAGAAGCCTTAACGCGCGCCGAGCACACGGAAATTAAAACTCTGGCAAATCAAATTATCAAAGCGCAGGAAGAAGAAATCAAGAAAATGAATGCGTGGAAATCAGAGTGGAGCAAGAAGTAAGCGAAAAAATAACGGAGATTTGAGATTGGCTTCTTAAATCTCCGTTAAAAGATTTTTTAACACAAGTTGGGTAATTTGTTTGTAATCTTCATAAAAAAAGTAGTGCAAGCGCCTCCCTGCGCGGAAAATTTTGGCAAATATTGTAAGGGAAGTAAAAATGTTAAATGCAATCATCAAATGGTCTCTGCAAAACCGGCTTATCGTCGTGGCGTTTGCCGCACTCTTGCTCGTTTGGGGAAGTTACGTAGCTTATAATCTGCCGGTTGACGTTCTGCCGGATCTTAATAAACCCACCGTCACGATTATGACTGAAGCAGGCGGGCTTGCGCCGGAAGAAGTCGAAACGCTCGTCTCTTTCCCGATTGAAACGGCGATGAACGGCGTTCCCGGGGTTTCGCGCGTTCGCTCGCAAAGCGGCATCGGCTTGTCTGTCATTTACGTTGAATTCGATTGGGGCACGGATGTTTACCGCAATCGCCAGCTCGTCGCCGAAAAACTCTCCCAAGCCAAAGAGCAGTTGCCGCCCGATGTTTTGCCGAGTCTGGCGCCTATTTCATCGATTATGGGCGAGATTTTGCTCGTCTCCGTCAAATCGAAATCCGGCAAAACCGACCCGCTCGATGTTCGCACCTTAGCAGATTGGACAATTCGACCGCGCCTCCTAACGATTCAGGGCATCGCACAAGTTATTAATATCGGCGGCGGTGTCAAACAATATCAGGTTCTAGTGACGCCGGACAAATTAAAACAATTCGGAGTCACCATAGAAGAAGTTACCGCCGCGCTCGAGAAATCTAATATCAATTCGACGGGCGGTTTTGTTGATTCGCAGTCGCAGGAATATCTGGTCAGAAATCTCGGTCGGTTTTATTCAGTTGACGAACTCAAACAAACGGTCGTCGCTTATCGCCGTAATACGGCAGTCAAGATTGGAGACGTGGCAGCGGTCGAATTCGGCGCGAAAATCAAACGCGGCGATGCCGGGTCGAACGGTACACCCGCCGTCATAATGTCAATCCAAAAACAGCCCGGCACTTCGACCTTAGAGCTGACCGGCAAGGTTGACGATGCGCTCAAAGAGTTGCAGACGAGCCTGCCGGAAGACATTGAAATCAACGCCCATCTTTTCCGGCAGGCGAATTTTATTGAAACTTCGATTTCCAACGTTGTTGAAGCTTTGCGCGACGGCGGGATCCTCGTCGTCATCGTTTTATTTTTGTTTCTTTTAAATTTTCGCACCACTTTCATTACTTTGACGGCAATTCCGTTATCGTTCGTTATTACGTTTCTGATTTTTTGGGCTTTCGGCGTTTCCATCAACACGATGACCCTGGGCGGTTTGGCGGTGGCAATCGGCGAGCTGGTGGACGATGCGATTGTCGGCGTGGAAAATGTTTTCCGCCGCCTGCGCGAAAACCGCCGGCTTGAGCATCCGAGGTCGGCTTTAACCATTGTTTTTGAAGCGTCGCTCGAAATTCGCTCGAGTATCGTCTTTGCGACATTCATCGTCGCGCTCGTCTTTATTCCGCTTTTCCTGCTAACGGGCGTTGAAGGCAAACTTCTTGCGCCGCTCGGTTTGGCTTATATTACCGCGCTGATCGCATCGCTCGTCGTTAGTTTGACGGTCACGCCCGTGCTGGCATCGTATTTATTGCCGAAAATGAAAGCGATGCGCGACGAAAAAGACGGTTTTTTAGTGCGGTTTTTGAAAAAATGGGACGAAAAACTGCTGCATCGAAC
>JALYZF010000215.1 GCA_030948995.1 Acidobacteriota bacterium | reverse complement strand
ATTTTCATTCGTTTCAATCTCGCGCAGATTTCCGTTTTCCCGAAAAATCGCAAACATTTCTTCAGCCAGAAAATCAACGTCCGTCTGAACAAAAATTCTGCCCGCGTCTTTCAAATGTCTGACAATCGTTTCGACAATGTTTTCATTGACCATTCGGCGTTTGGCGTGTTTTTTTTTATACCACGGATCGGGAAATTGAACGGTAACCGTTTGCAAAACATCGGCAGGCAAATTTTCCAAAAACTTATCAATCGCGTAGCTGGCGTTGCAAAATTCGTAATGGAGATTGGTTAAATTTACCTCGCGCGCAAGACGGTTTGCTTCGGCGACTAAGGGCGCGCGGATTTCCACGCCGAGAAAATTTTGTTGCGCGTCGAGCATCGCCATTTTCAGCAGAAAACGCCCGCGCGCGCTGCCGATGTCGAGATGCAGAGGCAGCGTCGGACGCGCGAAAACCTTTTCGATTTCAAGCGGCGCGGGCGCGACGCGAAAAAACGGCGCGAGCGGATTGACGTGCTGGTGAACGCGAACTCTCATATCAATTGCGAAATGCGGATTGCGAAAAAAAATTTTATTGTAATTTTCCGTGTAAATTCAAATTACGGGCTTTCGGTTGACGATTCCTTGCCAATAGTTTTATCATTCATATTCGCGCTAGAGGCGGCGAAATTGGCAGACGCGCCGAAATCAAAACCAAGCGCGGGCGAGTTCTTTTAGAAAACGCGGAGATGCGTTAGAGTTGATATATTTATTTTATGCCAGAGTGGCGGAATGGCAGACGCGGCGGACTCAAAATCCGCTGCCCGCAAGGGCGTGGGGGTTCAAGTCCCTTCTCTGGTATTTAACTTCTTTTATTCTTTCCCGCAAATGTCTCTGTTTGAGAATGACAGTTCGGACATAAAAGCCTAAGATTTTCTATTCTGTGGTCAAGATTGCCGCCGTTAATGTGGTCAAGTTGTAAAGAAATCGGTTTTCCTTTCCAGTAAGACAAACCGCAGTCTTCTTCATAACATCTAGCCTCTAAAATTCCTTCTCGTAATAACCTTATTTTTAACCGAGCGATATTGGTGTAGGTAGAATTTTCAACAAGGATTTCCGACAGCGGAATGAACTTAATATGGTTATAACCGGGACCGGCATTCAAGCCGTAATCAATCATCCGTTCAACAGGCAAATTTAATTGTTGGGCTGCCCTTCTCAAAACAAGATAACCGCCTCCGCTATGATTACAACCTAATTTTCGAGCGACCTCGCCAATCGTCTTGCTGCAAAGCCATGCTTGAGTGAACTCTTGCTTCGTATATTTCCTTTTGTGCCAATTCACCATACTTTGATAATACCAATTTTCAATGATATTGCGTAAAGTCTATGTCGGTTCGACTCCGACCCTCGGCATACTCGCCCTTTTGTAACTAACACCTAACAATTCTATTTGGAAATAACAAACCTTATAACTAGTGAAAAATTACACTAAACTGGAGGTTTTACAATGCAGACAGTTTTGGATTGGTAAGAGTTAGTTTATTTACCCTCAGGTTTGTGTTTTATTGGAAGAATACTTTCTTTACCGCTAACATCAACAAACGAAACTGCATACTCTTTCATTACTTCTGATAAAGGTCTAGTTTTTAATGGTTTACTTTGTAAGTTTAGGCGTGTTGACAATTCATCAATAAATTGCTCTTGGAGTAATATTTTTTTTAATTCATCTAAAGTATTATTGTGAAGCTCTGTGTTTTTAGATTGGCTAACTTTTTCTAATTCTGTGATTTTTTCATCTTTAATTCTATTGATAAAAATTTTGTATTGCTCAACATGTTCCGGTAATTCCTTAATAAGGTTTTTATAAATATCTCCAACTTTTTCCGTTTCTGAAATTCTCTTTTCCATTACTTCGAGAGTTTCCTTTTGAGCTTTAACAGTGGCATTCAAACCAGATATTTCTAGCTTCAAACTACGCACAAGAAACCAAAAAAAGACTGAGATACCTCCACTAGTTAATAAATTAGTAATTATGGTAGTAATTTGTTCTGCGTTCATTTATTTATATGAATCTGTTGATAATTGATTAAACGCAATGATTTTACTAACATTTATAGTTATTTACAAAATTATTCCTCATCCTCGCGCAGTTTTTCCAGCACCGAAAAATCTTCGAGCGTCGTCGTATCGCCCGCAATCGCATTGCCCGCCGCGAGTTCTCTGAGAAGTCTTCGCATAATTTTTCCCGAACGAGTTTTCGGTAAAGTGTCGGTAAAACGAATGTCATCGGGTTTTGCCAGTGCGCCGATTTCTTTGGCGACGTGCGCGCGGAGTTCTTGTTTAAGCGCGTCGTCTCCGGTTCTGCCGCCTTCCAAAGTTACAAAGGCTGAAATTGCCTGACCTTTTATTTCATCAGGTTTGCCGACGACTGCTGCTTCCGCAACTGCCGGATGCGAGACGAGCGCCGATTCGATTTCCGCCGTTCCCAAGCGGTGACCGGAAACGTTTATTACGTCGTCAACTCTGCCCATAATCCAAAAGTAGCCGCGCTCGTCGCGCCGTGCGCCGTCGCCCGCAAAATAAACTCCGGGAATTTCCGACCAGTAAGTTTTCTTAAAGCGTTCGTCATCTTTGTAAATCGTCCGCAACATCGAGGGAAATGGTTTTGTAATTACGAGATAACCGCCTTCGTTCGCGCCGACGCTCTTTCCTGCTTTTGTTTGAATGTCAATTGAGATTCCGGGAAACGGGCGCGTCGCAGTTCCGGGAACGGTTGGCGTTGCGCCCGGCAGCGGCGAAATCATAATCGCGCCCGTTTCTGTCTGCCACCAAGTATCGACAATCGGACATCGTTCTTTGCCGATGATTTTGTGATACCACATCCAAGCCTCCGGGTTTATCGGCTCGCCGACCGTTCCCAAAAGTCTCAAACTCGACAAATCGTGCTTTAACGGATACTGCTCGCCCCATTTTATAAAGGCTCGAATCGCGGTCGGCGCGGTATATAAAATATTGATTTTATGACGCTCGACGATTGACCAAAATCTGTCGGGTTCAGGATAATTCGGCGCGCCTTCATACATAAAAACCGTCGCACCATTTGATAGAGGTCCATAGACGACATATGAATGTCCGGTAACCCAACCGATGTCTGCGGTACACCAATATGTATCTTCGTCTTTCAAATCGAAAACCCATTTCGATGTAATGTAAGTTCCCGTTAGATAACCGCCCGTCGTGTGCAGAATGCCTTTCGGCTTGCCGGTCGTTCCCGATGTGTAAAGGATAAAAAGCGGATGTTCTGAATCTAATTCTTCTGCCGGACAATCGGCGGAGACCGTTTCCATTAGCTCATGCCACCAATGGTCGCGCCCGATTTTCATATCGATTTCAGAACCTGTGCGCTTGAAAACGATAACGCTTTCGACGGACGGCGTTTGCTCGACGGCTTTATCAACCGTGTCTTTTAATTTAATTTCCGCGCCGCGCCGAAAGCCGCCGTCAGCCGTAACAATCAACTTACATTCGCCGTCATTAACCCGGTCGCGTATCGCGTCTGCCGAAAATCCGCCGAAAATTACCGTGTGCGTTGCGCCGATTCGCGCGCAGGCAAGCATTGCAATGGCGAGTTCTGGAACGAGCGGCATATAAAGCGCAACTCGGTCGCCTTTTACAACGCCGGTTTGTTTCAAAACATTAGCGAATTTTGAAACTTCGCGGTGCAGTTGCTGGTAAGTCAACGTGCGCGTTTCGCCCGGCTCGCCTTCCCAAATAATCGCGGCTTTATTTTTACGCCACGATTCTAGATGTCGGTCAATACAGTTATACGCGGCGTTTATCTTGCCGCCGACAAACCACTCGGCGTGCGGCTCGTTCCATTCTAAAACAGTGTCCCATTTTTTAAACCAGTGCAGATTTTCCGCCACGCTCGCCCAAAATTCTTCGGGATTTTCTGATGCTTGATTGTAAATTTGCTCGTATTCTTCAAAACTTTTAATATGCGCGTTTGCCGAAAATTCCGGCGGCGGCGGAAATACGCGCGATTCATTCAAAATGGATTCGATGGCAACGGTCGGTGTTTCTGACATTTTTATTTTTCTCCTACAAGACGGTTAATTATAATCGTTTGTCGAATAGTTAATTAACAACTTAACGGTTTATAAAATTTATTCAAACACAAAAACTTTTTCTCTGCCAAATTTTCTTTCGCCCGAATTTAATAGTTTTTCAATTAGCCATAAAAAACAAACGCGGGTAAAATTCTGGCAACACTTCTGCTTATGACAAATTTAAAAGACGAAATCAAACAACACGACACGACAAACACGGCGGCAGAGAAAATAAATCCTTTGCCGCGTTCGATTGTGCGCCGGACGGTGTTTGAGCTGCTTGACGGCGAATGGCGTTTTGCGCTCGACGCCGACAATCACGGATTAAGCGAACAATGGCAGGCGCAACACGATTATACTGAAACGGCTTCGTTTCCCGGCTCGATTGAATCGCATCTGGCTGCCATTAAAGACGCTAAAGAAACAGAAGCGCTTTATTCGACGAGCGACGAAGTTATCGCCTGGTATGAGCGCGAATTTACTGTGCCGAAAGAATGGAGTAATGAGTCCGACAAAATTACGCAGCTTACTTTTGGGGCTTGCGGTTACGAAACGCGCGTCTGGCTCAACGGCATTCTTCTAAAAACCATCGAAGGCGAAGAAGTGCATTACGGCGAGTATAATTCATTTTCCTACGAATTGCCGCCCGAACTTCTTCAAACGGTCAATCGCCTGACGGTTCGCGTTTCCGATACGATTGACTCGCAGATTCCGCGCGGCAAGCAGGCTTCGCGCGTTTATAAACAGGGCGGCATCTGGTATCAGACAATTTCCGGCGCGGTGCGCTCGGTTTGGATTGAACAGGTCGGGCGCAATCGCCTTCGCTCGCGTCTCGGCGTCGTCAGCGGCTTGCGCGACCGTCTGGTCGAATTCGACTTTACGACGCGCGTTCACGAAGCAGGCGTGTATCGCCTGCGCGTAATGGTTACGCCGCAAAAGACGGCTGACGACGGTGGCAACAGTAGCGAAGACGGTGACAAGCCAAAGAATCAAGTAACGGCGGAATTTGATTTACCGCTCGAAGAAGGCGAGCGCGTTCAGCGCGTTCCAATCATTATGCCGGACGCGCAACTGTGGTCGCCGGATTCGCCTTTTCTGTATCATTTGCTGGCGGAACTCGTCGAGCCGGACGGCGGCATGTCGGGCATCGAAACTCATTTCGGTTTAAGAAAAATCGGCTCGCGCGGGCGGCGAATTTATCTCAATAACGACGCCATTTACTTGGACGGAATTTTGTATCAGCCGGGCATTTCGACTTTTGATGAAATGCGTCGGCATCTTTACGCCATTAAACGTTTGGGCTGTAATTTGGCGCGTGTTCATATTGCCGGAATCGACCCGCGCATATACGACATTGCCGACGAAATTGGCTTAATGCTGTGGGTCGAAGTTCCTTCGCCGCATAGCTCGACGCAAATCAGCCGAGATAATCACTGGGACGAACTTCAGCGAATGCTTGTTTTTATCGCCTCGCACCCTTCAATCGTGATTTTGAGTTTGTATAACGAGGATTGGGGCGCGGAAGATATTACGACCAATATCGAAACGCGCCGCTACATCTCGAATACTTTCGATTATATGCGGCTCAATTACCCGCAGCTGCTGGTTGTCGATAACGACGGCTGGAATCACGTCTCAAGGCGCGGCAAACTTTGCACTCATATTTTGTCGGCGCACGTTTACACACCCGACTCGGCAGTTTGGAAATCTTCTTTAGACCGGCTCGTGGCGGGCGAGATACACGGCGTTACGGCAGAGCCTTTGATTGCCGGCGACCCGTATTTTTATCGCGGACAAGCGCCGCTCGTCATCAGCGAATGGGGCGGATTCGGTTTTGTAAACTACGGCGGACCGAGCGAAGCGCAAGCCGACGAACGCGCCGACCGTATCCGCGAATTTAAAAAAGAACTGCGCCGCCGCCCGATTGCCGGAGATATTTACACGCAGGCGACAAGCATCGAAGAAGAAGTCAACGGAATTATCGACGCGGCAAGCGGCGAACTGCTCGTGCCGCCTGGCTTGCTCGACTCAACTTCATTTGTTGATAAATAATTTCTCTTCGATTTTTTTATTAGATTGTAATGAAAATAAATTCATATAATTGAATTTACATTGCCCTTTCCGCGAATACGTTT
>JALYZF010000214.1 GCA_030948995.1 Acidobacteriota bacterium | reverse complement strand
CTTTTAGTGCAGAAAAATAATTTCGTGGAAGCCGAAAAACTTCTCAATCGTGCCGTCGAAACCGACGCGCAAAACTCGTCTGCTTTTTCGGCTTTAACCGACTTGCGTTTGAAAACAAAAGCGTCGCCGCAAGTCTTAAAAGAGCTTTTGGCGAAAGTTCAAACCTTAACCAATAAAGCGAATCCGACCGCCGCAATTTGGGCTTCTCGCGCCGCGCTGGAAAACGCTCTGGGCGATAAAACGGCGGCGAAAATCAGTGTCAGTCGCGCGCTTCAAATCGAAGCCAACAATAAATCCGCCTTAAAAGAACGCGCGGAAATCGCTTTGTCGGAAGGCGATTTTGACGCGGCTTCGGCGGACGCGAAAACGCTTTTTCAATTGTCGCCCGAATCTATAAACGCGAAACTTTTACAGGCGAGAATTTACGCCGCGCAAGATAAATCGGACGACGCCTTAAAAATTCTCGATTCAATCAAGAATTCTTCTTCCGAAGCCGCCGCTCTGCGTGATACAATTACAGCAAACAGTTCGGTAAACATTTCCGCTTTGGAAAAGCAACTTGAGCAGGACGCAAAAAACCCGACTGTTTTAAGTCGATTGTGTTCTTTGTCAAGAACGGAAAACCCACTGAAAGCATTGGACTATTGCCGCCGTGCCGCCGAAGCCGAGCCAACGAATATCAATCACGCCGTCGGTTACGGTGCGGCGCTTGTGCAGGCGAAACAATTTGAAAATGCGACGGTTATTCTGCGCCGGATTTTGCAAATCGCGCCCGACAATTTTACGGCGCGCGCAAATCTGGCGACCGCGCTTTTTGAACTGAAACGTTTTGAGGAAGCCAAAACCGAATACGTCTTTATTACCGAGAAGCAGCCGAATTTAGCGATTGCTTATTATTTTCTGGCAATCGCTCATGACCAATTGAGCGAATACGCGGACGCGATGGCGAATTACCAGCAGTTTTTGAAACTCGCCGACGCCGCGCAAAACAAACTAGAAATCGAAAAAGTTAATTTGCGATTGCCGGTTTTGCAGAATCAAATTAAAAAAGGCGAAGGTAAGAAAAAATCAAAGTAAAGTCGTAAATACAAGGTAAAGGGGTAAAACTATGAAATCCGTCAAGAGTATAGAATATTTAGAAGCGCAACCAATCTTTCGACGCCGTAAATCTTCGTTTCTTCGTATTTGTCTTTTTGCATTTGTCTTTTTACTTTTGCCTTTTTCATTTTCCACAAGCGTTTCGGCGCAAGAGGACGAGATGCCTGACAACGCCGCGCCGCCGCCTTTAAAGATTATTTCAAAGCAGGAAAAATCTGCGCTCGACGGCGAGACGAACGTTACCGAAAGAACAAAATTGTCGCTGGATTTGATGGAAACACGATTGAAAAATGCGGAAGATTTAAATGCCAAAAGTTCCTACGTTGAAATGTCGAACGAGCTTGGCGATTTTAACGCGCTGATGGACAACACTTTGGTTTTTCTGAACAAAAACGACAACGGGCGCGGCAAGGTTTTGAATAATTTTAAACGCCTTGAGATGAGCTTGCGAAGATTTATGCCGCGTCTGGAGTTGATTCGCCGCGAGCTGCCGCTCAAATACGAATTTTACGTGCGACGCCTAATAAAAAACGTGCGCGATACGCGCTCGAAAGCGGTCGAGCCGATGTTCAGTAATACGGTCGTCCACGATGAGAAAAAAGGAAATTAAAAATTTCGTTTAATAATTTATGTCTGCCAAAACCTTAAAATTTACAATCTTTGTTTTGACCGCATTCTTTTGCGTTTCGCTCTTTGCGCCTTTTGCCGCACAAGCGCAGCGACGCGATTTTCTAACCGAGCAGGAAGCCGACCTTATCCGCGAAGCGCAGGCGATTGACCAGCGAACTGAAGTTTTCGTCAAAGCGATAGACCGCCGATTTCTTGTATTAAACAATCAAGCGCAGCCGGACGATAAAAAATTAAAAAAAGACTCGGAAAAATGGGGCGAACTGCCCGCTGGAACGCGCCTCGAACTGCTAACCGACATTCGCAAAATTTTAGACGAAGCGATTAGCAATATTGACGACGTAGCCGCGCACAACAAAATGGATGAAAAACTTTTCCCGAAAGCCGTCCGCAAACTTGCCGAAGCCTCAAACAGATATTTATCCGAACTAAAATCCGATTTAACTAAAACCGCAGACGAAAAAGAAAAGGGCGCAATTCTCGCCTCAATCGAATACTGTGAGCAAGTAATCGAAGCCTCCGCAAAAGTTCCGAAGGAAGAAACGAAAAAGAAGAATTAGTAATAAGTAGAAAACGGTAAGTAATAAGGCGCGTTAGATTATCTTTGTAATCTAAATCAAACTTTCCTTTCACTTACCGTTTACAGTTATTTGACGTTCACGAGGACGGCTTCTTCGGTTGTGTATTTAGTAAGTCCGGTTTTGGCTGGCGGCTTTATGACTTTGCCGTCGGCATCAAAGCGCGAATTATGCCAAGGGCAGAAAAGCTGCTGTTTTTCCGCGTCGTATTTAATAGGACCGCCTTTGTGCGTGCAAATTGCAGAAAGCGCAATATAAGTTTCCGCCGCCGTCCGCACGACAATGACTTTTCCCGCTTTCGTCTCAATCGTCTGCGAGCCGCCGACTTTTGCCAGCGGGCTGTCGGCATCCAATTTCAAAACCGTCTCATCGCTCGCCGTTTTGTCGTCCGGCAATTTAGCCGGCATTTTAGCGTCTTGGTCGGTCTTCTTCTGCGCCGTCGCCGCGCCGCCCAAACCCGACAAACTCAGCGCCAGACCGCCCGCAATCGCCGTCGCTTTGACAATAAATTCACGTCGCCCGCCACAATTTTTATCAACCGCCGTCGAACAATCGTCGTTTGATTTATTTTTGTTATTCATAATTTGCAAGTTTAGTTTTCAGTTTTCTAATTTTAAGTATCCGACGACAGCTTTCAGGTTGCACGCGGAGATTTATTTTACGCGATAATGGTGCTTTTGTTTCTTAACTCATTGGCAAGGTTTCCCCGTAAATCTTAATTGTTTTCGACAGTTTTTATTTCTACTTTGTTGGTTACTTCGTTTTCACCAAAATCAAAAATAAACTGTTATCAGTTAATTGTTGTTGATTGATAATTTTAATCTAAATTGATTTTTAACAAGCGGATTTTCAATTTCGCTTTTACGCTTCCGGCTAAGCTGTAGATATTCTTCTTCCAAATCAATGCCTAGAAATCTTCTGCCAAGCAGATTCGCGGCGATGCCTGTCGTGCTTGCGCCTGTGAACGGGTCTAAAATCCACGCTTCCGGTCTTGTCGAAGCCAGAATGATCCGCGTCAAAACGGAAAGCGGTTTTTGCGTCGGATGTTTGCCGCACGACTTTTCCCACTTTTGCATTGCGGGAAGCAGCCAGACATCTTTCATTTCTTTTCCGTCATTTATTTTTTGCATCAATTCATAATCGTAGTAATGCGGAATTTTCTCTTTCTTTCGCGCCCAGATGATTTGTTCGGTCGAATGCGTAAAAGAACGCTTTGCCCAACTCGGCGGCGGATTTGTTTTTTGCCAAGTAATGACATTAAGAATCTTAAAACCTAAAAGCGTCAGCATTTGCCCGATTGAAAATATATTGTGCATCGTCCCGCTTATCCAAATCGTTGCGGTGTCGTGCATTTTCTCGCGGACAAGAGCAAGCCACTTGAGATTGAACTCATTTATCTGATGAATTCCGGGTGAAGCATCCCACTCAGCTTTATTAACGCTTGTAACTTTGCCGTTTTTAACTGTCAGACCATTATTAGAAAGAAAATATGGCGGGTCAGCAAAAACCATATCAAACTTGTGTTCAAACTGCGGTAAAAGTTCGATTGAATCACCGTGAAGTAAAGTAAAATTCTTATCAAAGGATTTATAGTAAGGCTTAATCATTCTTCTAACATATCAGCCAAAAAATGCAGCAATGTTCCCAAGTCGTGTTTTCCTTCTGAAAATCCGTATTGCTCGCAATCTTCAGGAATAACTAATTTCTCAATCGAAATGTCTTTATCTTGAGAAACCCAGCGTAAAGCATCCACCAAGACTTTTATTTTGTGGTTTCTTCGGGTCAACAAACCTGTTTCAATAGAAGAATTAAATCTTGCAACTGTTGAAATTTCATTTTGCGATTCGGTTTTGATTAATGAATTTTTCATTCAACTAATATAACACCTTTTGTGTAAATTGCTACTAATTGTATGTAGATTTATTGTATGCAATCGCTAAGCTAATTCAAATGAAAACGGACATTCTAAAAACATTCGGTGAAAGAGTTAAAAAGCTAAGACTTGAGAAAAATTGGTCGCAGGAAACTCTCGCTGAAAAAACAGGTTTTCATAGAACCTACATTGGAATGGTTGAAAGAGGCGAAAGAAATCTTTCATTAAAAAATATCGAAACTTTTGCCATTACTTTCGAGATAAAAATTTCCGAACTCTTAGAATTATGATTAAAGGCGGTAGCGGTGGAGCGAATACTTTAACAGGATTGCGTTTTGAAGAACGAATCCGTTTTTCGGCAGCAATTTCACAACTTCCTGATTATAAAGTTGTCGGAAATGAAATCTTTTACAAAGACAAAAAGGTTGCTGAATTATTTCCTAAAAGAAAACTTTATAATTTTTTACTAAAACGATTAGGAGTAAATTATGTAGATTATATTTCAAAAAGGCTTGAACCTGATGAAGCTATTCTTGTAGGAAATACTCTGTTTATTGTTGAGATGAAGTTTCAGACAGGAGCAGGTAGCGTTGACGAAAAACTTCAAACTTGCCATTTCAAAAAGAGACAATATGACAAACTCTTTTCAGAAACTGAAATCAATGTTGAGTATATTTATATTCTTAATGATTGGTTCAAGTCTCCTGCCTATAAAGATGTTCTTGATTATATTAAAGAAGTTGGTTGTTATTATTTTTTTAATGAAATACCACTGGAATTTTTAAGATTGACTGGCGAATAATTCAAGAGGTTCGTTTTTATAATTTGTAATTAATAACTCATTTAAGATACCTCTTTTATCAGCTTTTGAATTAATCATTCTTTTTGCATTAACTCGCTTTATAACAAAATCTCTAAAAAGTTTGTCTAAGAAGTTATTATCAGGAACGTCCGAATTACTTAATATCCACTTACTGTTTTGAGCCTCAAGATTTACACAAAAATCTCTCAATCTAATTTGTTCATTATCCCCAAACTCCCTTTCACCGTAAGAATTAAAATTTGAAGTTATGCTCAAAGGTTTATACGGCGGGTCAAGATAAAAAAATGAATTTTCGTTTGCGTATTGCAGAGTTTCTTCAAAGTCATCGTTGATAATTTCGACATTTTGCAGTGCTTCACTTACAGCGAAAATATTCTCTTCATCGCAAACCCTCGGTGATTTATAACTTCCTATCGGCACGTTGAATAAATTGCTTTTGTTTACGCGATATAGACCGTTAAAACAAGTTCGATTAAGAAAAATAAATATTGCGGCGTGTGTTATTTTGTCGGCGTTTCGCGTGTTGTATTGCTGGCGTTTCTCGTAATAATACGCTGTCTTTTCTGCTTCTTTATTTTCCAGTTCGTGATATTCAGCCTGAAAATCTTTTAGTATTGAAATTAATTGTTTCGGTTTTGAGGCGATTATTTTATAAGCATTAATCAGGTCGGAATTAATATCATTGATAACCGCTTTTTCCATATTCGGAAAGTTATTGAGCATCCAGAATAAAATCGCGCCGCTCCCGACAAACGGTTCAATGTAAGTGAATTTGCCCGACAAAACCTCCTGCGGCAGACATTTTTCAATTTCCGAAATCAACTGCGTTTTTCCGCCAGCCCATTTCAGAAAAGGTTTTGCGTAAGATATTTTCATTTTCATGTTAGGAAAGTTTAATTTGAAGATGATAATAAAATACCGGAAGAAATCAAAACAAGTTGCAGTTGTATAAATCGGAAAGTTTTTCATTCTGTCATTCTTGACGCTCGCAAGCAGCGAGTGTTAGTTTTTTCATTACGCGATTTTGAAATAAATCTATGGAAAATCTAAAGAAAACTCCGCTTAACAAAGCGCATCGGGAATTGGGCGGGAAGATGGTTGATTTCGGCGGCTGGGATATGCCTGTGCAGTATGCGGCGGGCGTCATTAGCGAGCATTTGCGGACGCGCCAGCACGCAGGACTTTTCGACGTTTCGCATATGGGCGAGTTTTTTGTCGAGGGCGAGGACGCGATTCGGTTTGTCAATCGTTTGACGACGAATGATGTTACGAAACTCATTGACGGGCAGGCGCATTATTCGGCTTTTACGCGCGATGACGGAACGGTTGTTGACGATTTGCTGGTCTATCGTTTTGACGAAGGAAAACTTTTATTGGTCGTCAATGCTTCGACAACTGAAAAAGATTGGGATTGGGTAACGTCGAATTTGCGAGACGAAAACGTAACTTTGACGAATGCGAGCGCGGATTACTGCCAGATTGCCGTTCAAGGCAAAGACGCGCTTTCGATTGTGCAGCAGTTGACTGAAACAAAACTTGACGAGATAAAATATTATCATTTTACAGTGGGCAAAGTTGGCGGCGTTGACGCGATAATTTCTCGAACGGGTTACACGGGCGAAGACGGTTTTGAAGTTTATGCAAACGAAAAATACGCTGAACAGCTTTGGAACAAGTTTCTGGAAGTCGGCAATTTCGGCGACGCAACCGGAATTCTTCCCTGCGGTCTGGCAGCGCGCAATACTTTGCGTTTGGAATCGGCAATGTCGCTTTATGGTCACGAAATTTCCGATGAGATTACGCCGCTCGAAGCCAATTTGGGCTGGATTTGCAAATTGGACAAAGGCGATTTTAACGGGCGCGAGGCATTGCAGAAACAAAAAGAAGCAGGTTTAAAGAGAAAACTCATCGGCTTTGAAATGATTGACAAAGGCATTGCGCGCGACGATTTCGACGTTTATATAAATGACAAACGAGTCGGCAAAGTTACATCGGGTTCGCCCGCGCCGTATCTGAAAAAAAATATCGGTTTGGCTTTTGTGCCTGCCGAGTTTGCAAACGTCGGACAAGAGATTAAAATCGATGTCAGAGGCAAACACTTGACGGCGAAAATCGTCCCGACGCCGTTTTATAAGCGGGAGAAGAATTAGGCTTGGCTAGAATTAAAATCATTGGTAATTTATGAGCAAGGCTGAGAAAAAATTTGTTTTTATTTTAGTTCTGCTCGTTATATTTTCTACGGGCGGATGCGAAAAGATTATGGAAAAGGCTGTAACAACTCAGGGGCAACAGATTTCCGGCGCGATTGATGTCGGCAGCGATTGGGTGGAAATTACGCCGCCCGCGCCATTGAAATCAACCGCTTCGATTCAGCACGTTTCATTAAAAATGCCCGAAGCGGTTTGGCGCAGTGCCGATTGGGACGAGCGCGACAAAGAGCGCAAGACTTTGAAATACGCCGACGGCAGAAGCGGACGAATCGAAGCCGTTTTGTATGACGACAAAGGCGAGGGCTACGAGCTATACATCAGCGGAAAAGGCGGCGGCTTTGATTTGGCGAGAAAACTTCCGGCGCGCAATTTGAACGAGCCGCCGCGCACCGAACCGGATTTCCCTGCCGACCGACTTTTTACGAAACTTAAAATTCGCAGCGAAGTGCCGCTTCATCTGGAGAAAATCGAATGGGTTGGATACGACCCGAAATAAAAAGTAATTTGTCTCGAAAAAGGGAGGAAAAGTTATGGCAATAAAGATAACATACGGGGATTTGCGTATTGCAGACATTATCGTTTCAACGACCGGCGCTAACATTTCCGCCGCGATTCGCAGCGCAATCGGCTCGGACATCAGCCATGCCGCGCTCTTTACCAAACCGAATTATATAATCGAAGCAATCGGCGAAGGCGTTAAAGAACACCGGATTGAAGAAGCCTTAAAAGAAGACACTCTGGCGCTCGCCCTGCGCCGAACGCATATGACGGACGAGCAGCGAAAAAAGGTCGTCGAAGCCGCCGAGCAATTTGCTGGTCGAGAATACGATAAAATAGGCGCCGCCGGTTCGGGTATGACTTCAAAGCGCGGCTCGCTGCTCGGCATCGCCGGCTGTATGCTCTCGCCGATTGCCTGCGGAGTGACGGCAAGCGAAATCAGCAGCAATGCTTCGGACGAAAATAAGGATAAAAAGTTTTTCTGCTCGGAGCTGGTCGCACGCGCTTTCCAGCTTGCAGGCGTTCCGATAGTTGACGGCGAGCCGACATTTACAAATCCGCGAGCGATTAGAACGTCTTCGCGGCTGATTTACATCGGGCATTTAATCGGCGGCTAATGGAAAACAAAAGTAAAATACAAAATCTAAAATCTAGAATCAAAATATGGCAAACGTAAAAGAAAATCTGCATTACAGCAAAGACCACGAATGGGTAGAAGTTAACGGCGAGAATGCGACAATCGGCATTACCGATTACGCGCAGCACGCGCTCGGCGATGTCGTTTATGTCGAATTGCCAAAGGTCGGAGATAAGTTTGAAGCGCACGAGGCAATCGGATCGGTCGAATCGGTCAAAGCCGTTTCGGAAATTTTCACGCCGATTGCGGGCGAAGTTCTGGAAGTCAACGACGGTTTGAATGATACGCCGGAAGTCGTCAACAACGATTCTTACGGCGACGCTTGGATGATAAAAGTTAAAATGAAAAACCCGCTCGAAGCCGACGCTCTGCTCTCGTCCGCCGAATACGAAGAATATCTCTCTAATAATGAATGAGAATAATGGTAAGAGATAAGCGGTAAGCGGTAAATAAAAGGTAAGTTTATTTTCAATTACGGATTGAACCAAAAGAACTTACCATTTACCGCTTACCGCTATTCAAAGTTTTGCACAGCCAAGCGCGGGCAAAAGTCCATTCGCGTTCGATTGTGGCGACCGATTTTCCGACAACTTCAGCGATTTCTTCAGTCGTCAATCCGCCGAAAAATTTCAACTCGACCACGCGGCTCTTCTGCTCGTCGATAGCCGCCAGATTTTTCAGCGCTTCGTGCAAAGCCAGCAAGTCCAAATTCTGCTGCTCAAAGAAAACTGTAACTTCATCGAGCGATTGTTTCACATTACCATTTCCGCCGCGTTTTTCGGCGTGTTTTGCTTCGGCGTGATTGACCAGAATGCGGCGCATCATCGAAGCGGCGATGCCGAGAAACTGCGCCCGATTTTGCCAATCGACGTTTCGCTGATTTCGCAATCGAAGATATGCTTCGTGGACGAGTGCCGTCGGCTGCAAAGTGTGGTCTGCCCTCTCGCGCCGCAGATAATTTTGCGCTAGTCGCCGCAGTTCGGCGTAAATTACCGGAAACATCTCGTCGAGCGTCGGCGTCGCCGCGCCGTTTCGGTTCGGGTTCGATTTGAAATCCGAGTTGTCGCGCTCATTCATAATTTTTATCTGAAACGTCGTCTGCATTATTTTAAAGACGCTGCCGAAAAAAAATTTTGTTTTAATGAGGGAAATATTATAAATTTCCTGCGTATTTTAATTGAAGGCAAAATCCTTTTACCAAAAATATGTCGCCGGAAAGCTGGGAGAAAATAAATAATTTATTTCACGACGCGCTCGAAGTAGAACCGAAGGAGCGCGAGGCTTTCCTGCGTGACAACTGCGATTCCGCCGAAGTGCGCGATGAAGTCCTCGCACTGCTCGCGGCGCACGAAGGCGAAGAAAATTTTTTGCAGGAAACGGCTTTTTCGGCTGGCTTGCAGCATATTGGCGGTTTGGAGGCGGAAGATTTTTCAGGCAAGCGCGTCGGCGCATACAAAATCACGGGCGAGCTTGGCAGAGGTGGAATGGGCGCGGTTTTCTCCGCCGCGCGCGTCGACGGCGAGTTTGAGCAGCGCGTGGCGATAAAACTTCTGCCGCGCTCGATTTTGTCCGGCGCGCTCCTCGAGCGCTTTCGCCGCGAGCGTCAAATTCTGGCAAATCTCAATCACCCTTTTATCGCGCGACTTTTCGACGGCGGCGCAACCGTTGAAGAGATTCCTTTTATCGTAATGGAACTCGTGCGCGGCGATTCGATAATCGAATTTTGCCGTCGCCGTGATTTATCAATTGACGAACGACTAAAATTGTTTCTTAAAATTTGCGAAGCCGTCCGTTACGCACACGCGCAAGGCGTCGTTCACCGCGACTTAAAACCGTCGAATATTTTAATCAACGAGGACGGCGAGCCGAAACTGCTCGATTTCGGCATCGCCAAGTTTTTGCAAAGCGAAGCGTCGGACGACGCGACGACCGGCGGCTTTAGTTTTCTGACGCCCGAATACTCTTCGCCCGAACAAGTTTCCGGCTTGCCCGTAACCGTACAGACGGACGTTTATTCGCTCGGCATAATTTTGTATGAACTGCTGACCGACGCGCGCCCGTATAAATTCGAGAACCGCTCGCCGATGGGCATTGCCCGCGTGATTTGCGAAACCGAACCAGAAAGTCCTTCGTCAATCGTGCTTCGCCGCTCGACCGTCGGTGGAAATCAAACGACTCAGCCGAACAAGCAAATACTAAATGGCGAAGGACAAAAAGCGAATCTTTTATCGAAGGATTTAGATTTTATCGTCTTAAAAGCTCTGCGAAAAGACACGGCGCGGCGGTATGCTTCGGTTGCCGAATTTGCCGACGATATTGAAAGATTTCTACAAGGCTTGCCGGTCAAAGCCGCGCCCGACCGTTTTGTTTATCGAGCGCAAAAATTCGTCGCTCGCCATCGAACAATTGCGGTCGCCGCCTGCTGCGCCGTGATTTTTGTCGTCTTTGCAGGCAGCTTTGTCGTGGTAAAAAATTTCTCGCGCAAAAGCTCGGCGCGTGCTTTCGCTAAAACCAATCTGCCGACCGACAACGCCGTGCGCCTTACAAATAACGCGGGCGACGACACGCAGCCGCATTGGTCGCCCGACGGACGCGCAATTTATTTTGCGAGCAATCGCCCGCCTCAACGCGGCATTTATCGAATGAACGCCGACGGATCGAATCCGGTTTTATTCAGCGCCGAAACAGACCGCCAAGGTCTTACGCCTTCGCCCGACGGAAAACTCGTTTTTTACAAACTTGAGCGCGGCGGACGGCGTGAGATGTATGCGGCGAACGCCGATTTCTCCGGCGAGCATAAAATTTCTACGTGCGACGGAAGCCGCTGCGCTTGGTCGCCCGACAGCCGGCGAATCGCTTACGGATGCAAGACGAACGGCAATATGGAGGTTTTCGCGGTTGACGTTGCTGCGGCGAACGGCGCGAAAACCGAACGCAATCTGACAAACAACGCATCGTTCGACACGGACGCGGCTTGGTCGCCCGACAGCCGTCAAATCGCTTTCACGAGCGCGCGCGACGGGCAACTTGAAGTTTATGTAATGAACGCGGACGGCTCGAATCAAAAGCGTTTGACCGATAATGCGGCGGACGACAGCCTGCCCGTTTTTTCGCCGGACGCAAGACGCATCGCATTTGTCAGCAACCGTGACGGCGATGCCGACATTTACATAATGAACGCCGCCGACGGCACCGGCGTTCAGCGCGTAACTTACGGCGCGGGCAACGACAGCGAGCCGGCTTGGTCGCCCGACGGACGACGCATCGCGTTTGAAAGCGACCGTGACGGCAATACGGAAATTTATTCGATAAGCCTCGCGGGCGACGCCGTGCCGAACGCCGAAAGCGAATTTACCGATGAAATCGAAGGCTCGCCCGCGCCCGACGGCAAGCGAATCGTTTTCTCGTCGAATCGAACGGGACAATTTCAGATTTATTCGATAGATGCGGACGGCTCGAATCTGCGTCAACTGACGAGCGAAGGCGTCAACCATTATCCTAGTTTTTCTCCTGACGGCGCGCAGATAATTTTTGACCGCGCAGGCGACGATAATGTTCCGGCAATTTACCGTATGAATGCAGACGGCACAAATCAAACGGCAATTTTCGCCGCCGAAAATTTGCGCGGTTTTCAAAGATTTTCACCCGACTCGTCGCGCATCGCTTTCGTCAAATCAATCGAAACGGGAGATAATATTTTCACGATAAACGCCGACGGAGGTGACGAGCGGCAATTGACTTTCGATAAAAACGGCAATCAATTTCCCGCTTGGACGGCGGGCGGGGAAAGTATAATTTTCAGCAGTTGGAACGACGGCAAACTCGGAATCCGTTCGGTCGGCGCGGACGGCTCGAATCTTCACGAAATTCTCACCGGACTTGTCGGGCAGCCCGACGCGGCGAGCGACGGGCGCATTGCGTTTCAAAGCAAACAAAGCGGCGCGTGGGAAATCTGGCTGATGGACGCCGACGGCTCAAATCAGCATCAACTCACCTTCTCAGGCGCGAATATTCTCAACGAGCGACCGCGCTTTTCAGCCGACGGCAAAATCATTATCTACGATTCAAACGAACGCGACCTCGACCGTCTTCGCGTTTTGCGCCTGCCTTAAAAATTTCGACTTCTATAAATTTTTCAAATTTTTTGAGGGATTCTTTGCAAATTTCCGGCGTTAATACACGAAAACCGAAATCTTCTCGCGCGCGAAGATTTTTTAATGAAAACCGAAATTGAAACGACGCGCCCAAATTTCGCCGGATTCGGAGTGTCGAAAATCCTTTTGCCGCGAACGCAAAATAACCGACTCGAATTAGTCAAAAACTAACGAGGAAAACAAATGAAATATCAAACTTACTTTTTAACGAATAAAATTCAGGCAATGCTTTGCTTAATCTGTCTTTCGATAAGCCTTTTCGCGCCAGCAATAAACGCACGCAATCCTGAGACGCGGCAGTTACAGATAAAGCAGCCGGTTGGCAATTATTTCAAATTATCCGATTGCATTGAAGATGAAATGCTTCACCGTCCGCTCTGGCTTACAGCGTTGAATCCTGTCTTTTCCAAAGACGAGAAATGTCAATGGTCTGGAACGATTGATGCGATAACAACCACTAAATTGAACAGGACCGATAAAGCTGTTAACGATTTGGCTGACAGCACAAAGACGCAAACATTGGAAAGCCGCGAGACGATTAACGTCAAAGTCAATTCCGGCGCGGCGACGGCAAAGGTAGAGTATAGCCAAACGGATAAGATAATAACCGAAGGCGAACAATTCTGCGGGCGTAACGCCCAACCGTCACACGCGCATTACAGCGACAACTCGGTAACGACTCAGACCGGAAGTGGCGAGGGCGCGGCGAAACTTATAGTTGATATAAACGAAGCCGCCAAAACTTTTCGGATTACGGTTTACGGCTTTAAATACGACATAAAGACCGCCTTCAAAAAAGAGATTACCGCTACCTGTCCGGGATACACCCGAACGGGCGACGAACAAAACGGCTTGTTGGATAGCAACTCCAATATATATATGCCGGATATTCCGTTTGATCCAACGCACCCTGACATTCTCGCCGGCTCTAAAACCCTTGTGCTGAATGAATTAACGACCGTCACTTATAATTGGAATTTAAAACGCTGCCAAAGCTGCGGTATTAATGTGCGAGATGCGAACACAAACAATCCGCTGTCGGAAGACGATTTGAAAGCATACGGCTTTAACGCGAATCGTCCGGGCGGCACGCAAACATTAAGAACGGGTGCGGGACAGCGCCTTGAAATTACGTTGAAGGACGGTTCGGTGATGCGTATAAGCCCGAATTCGGCTCTCGAATTCAACCCGTGCGATGAAACCAAACCCGGAAACCCGATTAAGGTGAAAACCATTCTTGGAAAAACTTGGTATCACATCACCAAGGCTTTAGGCGGCGACAATAAATTTGAAGTCGAAACTGAACGCGCCCTTGTCGGAGTTCGCGGAACAACTTTTGAGGTTTCATACGATCCGAAAAGCACAATTTCAACCGTTCATGTCATCGAAGGCACGGTCTCGTTTGGCGATTTCAACGGCGAAAATACAATAATGGTAACAGGCGGACAAACGGCGCAAATGGAGAGTGACTCGGCACCGACGCTGGTAAATTCGTCAGCAAATCCGACGACCAAACCGCCCGTCAAACGCAAGCCTTAATTTAGATTTTGAATGAGATTTTTTACAAGGAGCAAAACCTATGAAATACGTTTTTACTTTATTTTTATTTTTAATTTCCGCCGCGAATTTTCAAGCGCAAGAGGCGGCGGGAGGACATTTTCTGTTTTCCGGCTCGCTCAATCAACTAACGGCAGAAGGCGTAAAAGTTGCACCCGTTTCGTCCGGCTTGCCGTTTTCGATGGTCTTGACCGAAGCGGGAGCGCGCATTGCTCCGGCTCAATTCGATTTAAAGATTCCGGGCGCCAGCGATTCGCTCAAACTTAGCTTTGAAAATTTGAAATTTGCCGGCGGGCATTTAACCGCAATGGCGAAAATCACAAATTCGCGCGGCGCGGTTCTCGAAGGCGTGCGGCTCGACGTTGTTTCGGCAAAGGAAGAATTTCAGACGAAAGACGCGAAAGGCAATTTAACGAAAGACGCACAAGGAAATCCGGTTCTTTCAACTAGAACGCAAACGGTCAATCTCGCATCGCCACTTTTCTTCGGCGATTTGGCGAAAAATGATTCTTCCGACTCGCTCGCTTTTGACGCCGCAACCATTAAGTTCGCGCCTGAGACGACAAAAATTAACGTCAACGGCGTCGTTTCAGGCTTGCGCTATTTGGGAGCGTTCAACGTCAAAGATTTAGACGACCCGGGCGAACTGGCGACCGACGCGCAAGGACGTATTTACATTTGCGACGTAGGCAACTCGCGTATCGTGCGGACGAACGCTGACGGCGGCAATATTGAAACTGTGGCAAAACTTGAAGACCAGTGTCAGGGCGTCGGCGTTGACCCGAAAACGGGCGACATTTACGCGACTAACATCAATTACAAAACAGTTCGTCATTTCTCCGATGCGGGCGCTGATAAAGGCTCGTTTGAAAGCGATTCCTCCTTATATTATCTGCGCTTTGACCGAAACGGCAGTTTTTACGGCGCGGGCAGTCACGTCTTTCGTTTCAACAATCAAAAACCCGCGCTCGACGTTGGCGAAATCGCTGGCGACGATTTATACACGAAAGGCTTTGACATTGACGCCGGCGGAAACATCTGGATTGTTTCCGGTCTCGATAAAGACCGTCACCTATATCGCGTCGGCGCGGGCGGCAAAAATGGGCAACGCATTGCAAGCGGCGCGGATTGGCGTTTAGGGCGCGTTGACGTTCCGCAATCCGTCCGTATTGACGCGGGCGGAAACGCTTACGTCGTCGAACTGGGCGAGGAAAATTTGGAAGCATCGCGAATTTCAGTCTTCGACAAAAACGGCGCGTTCGTTCGCGTCTTCGGGCGCGGCGGGCGTACACCTAAAACCGATACGCTTTTGCCCGGACAAGTTTATCGTCCGGTTGATATTGCTTTTGGCACGGACGAGCGCGTTTATATCGCATGCGAAAACGACGGTGGCTTCAGCAGAAATTTGATATTGATGTTTCAGCCGTTTTAAGCAAGAAAGTGGTCAACAAGCCGCTTCCACCAATCTTGAGAATTTTTAAGGCTTTCTATCTTTTACGATAAAGCGGAACGCCAGCTTAGAAAAAAATCATTGAGGAGAGAACATTCGGAGAAATACAATGTATTTAGG
>JALYZF010000032.1 GCA_030948995.1 Acidobacteriota bacterium | reverse complement strand
GCGCAAAGGTTATCGAAACGCCGACGATATACAGGAAAAAGGGAAAAACTAAATCGGTCGGAGTTACGCCGTGCCATTCGGAGTGTTCGAGCGGCGGGTAAATCGCGCTCCACGTTCCCGGGTCGTTGACAAGAACCATCGCGGCAATAGTTATTCCGCGAAAAACGTCGAGCGAAAGTATTCGCGCCGGTTGTAAATCCTGAGTTTCTTGAGTTTCCATATCTTCCTTTCTGAAACGAATTCGACCGAGAAAAATTCCGCCTAAAATTGCCGCGAAAACAAAAAGCTCGACGACATAGCGCGGCTCTGGATTTTCGATTGACGAGAGGAATGCGATGCGCGGCAAGGTCATCAGCGCGACAAGCAGCAGCCATCGCAGAATATTTTTGTTAGCGCGATTTCGCCACAAAACAACTGTGCCGCCCATCGCGAGCAAAGTATAAATCCACATCAAAGCGGTGAACGCGGGCAGCCAGTATTGCTGGCTTTCGTCCGTATCCAGTTCGCTGACCGGCGACATTTGCCCGCCGAACGGGTAATACAAAGAGTGCGAATCGAACCAGAGGGCGGCGGCGCGCTTTGCAGGCACAAACAAATAATAACGAGCGGGCGAGCGGTCAATCCGTTCCTCTGCAATCGCCGCAAATCCGGCGTCAATTTCAGGTGTCATTTTAACGACGTAATGCTTATTCTCATCGTCGTCATCGTCGCCGGATTGGTCATCATTATCGCCGCTGTCGCCCGCTTTGTCGGCTTGATTGTCGTTGCCTTTTTTATCATCGGAACTCGCACTGGCATCGGAAGAATCGTCGCTATCATCCGCGGCGTCGTTACCTGATTTTGCCGAATCGTTTTGATTCTCGCTGCCCGGCGGATGATTATACTGTTCGAGCAAAGTTGCCACGCGCTCGCGTTCCTCGTCAGAATCAAATGCGGAAGCGGGAATTTGTTTAATGGAAATCGGCTTTTCATTCAGATTCCAGAGCGTCGGCTCGATAAAATGCGAATCGTCAACCCAAGTTCTTAGCCAACGGTCGTAACCGTGTGGAACGAATTCGCCCGGCATCTCTGCGTGCGCGGGCGCTAAGGGCTGGAACACGCCGAACAAGCGATAATTGCGAATCGCCCAGGGCGCGAGAACCAATATAAAAATCAAAGAAAAGACCGCGCCTTTAAAACCGACATCAATTAATCTTTTGACAAATTTCGGCGAGTTCTCGTCTTGAAGAAACAAACCTGAAACAACCAGCGTCAAACCGATTCCGGCGGCAAACAAACCGCTGTCGGGGCGCAGAAGAACCGCCGCGCCCGCCAGCAATCCGGTCAAAATCCACCACAGCAAAGATTTTTTTGTCGTCTGTAATTTAAACGCGAGCGTTGCCGTCAAAGTCATTGCCGCCATTAGAAAAGTCGTCAACGTTTCTGTCAAAAGCGTGGCGGCGTAAATCAAAATAAACGGGCAAAGTGAAGCGAGAGCAAATGTCCACAACGCATTTCTGCGGCGACGTTCTTCGTCTTCCGTCCAAAGCCACGCCAGAAGCGCGGCGATAATGCAGGTTGCCGTATCAATAAACGCTTGCACAATACGGACAGCCGTATCATTGCCATCTCCGAAAATCGAATAAACGGCGGCGACAAAAAGCGGATAACCGGGTAGGCGAACTAAAGTCGGGTCAAAAGGCGCTTTCGTTTTGAGCGAGTAAACATTTTGCTCTAATAAATTGGTTGCAAGCTGCGTGTAAACCTTACCGTCGCCCGGCTCGACCGTGGCGAGAAAATAAGCGACGCAAAGCCGCGAGACAAGCGTCAGCAAAACAAAAACGCCAACCAAAATTACCGGAAACCACTTAGTCTGTCGCAGCTTTTCCAACAAATTTTTTTATGAATAAACCCGAATCCGCCTTATAGAAAAATAGTAAACGAATTCCCACCCGCCTTTCAAATCCGTTCGCCGTAAAACGAAAAACCTTCAAAAAAGGGCGTTTTTGAGACTCGTGCGTAAGATTGCATAAAAATTCCAGGAACGGAAATTTTCCGACGCTGAAGGTGTCGAACAATCAGAATTGAGATTATTCAGTTCAGACAGTTTCGATTTTTATTGTTTATTGCATTTTCAACCCGCATCTTTTATATTTTTAACACGCTCAGGAATTGAACTTATATCCTTACGACATCACTTTATTATCTATGGCGAATAAGAATAAAAATTTACACAAGGCGAATAAATCTAAAAACGACGAGTTTTATACGCAGCTTTCCGACATCGAAAAAGAGGTCAGACATTATAAAGAGCATTTTAAGGACAAGGTTGTTTTTTGTAATTGCGACGACCCGCGCGTCAGTAATTTTTTCCATTATTTTTCACACAGTTTCGAGAAGTTGGGATTGAAAAAACTGATTACGACCTGCTATAAAAATCAAAATCCGGGTTTGTTCAGCGAACACGATTCCGAACGAGCGGTTTATCTCGAATACACGGGCGACAGAAACGGCAATAATGTTCCCGACCCCGAAGAAATCGGTATCAAAGAATTAAACGGCGACGGCGATTTTCGCAGCGAGGAGAGCGTCGAACTGCTCAAACAAGCCGATATTGTCGTAACCAATCCGCCGTTTTCGCTGTTTCGGGAATATGTTGGTCAGTTGATGAAATACGAAAAAAAGTTTTTGATTGTCGGCACTGCAAACGCGATAACTTACAAAGAAATTTTTAATCTCATTAAAGAAAACAAAATATGGCTTGGATACGGATTTGAGCGAGGAGATGCGTTTTTCAAAACGCCTTTCGGCAGCAACTACGGAGAAGGCGTTTACGACCCTAACACCGGACTTGTGAAATTTCGTAATGTGGCTTGGTTCACAAATCTGGAACACCAAAAGCGTCACGAAAAACTAATTCTTTTCAAGCCGTATAATTCAGAAGAATATCCGACATACGATAATTACGATGCAATAGAAGTTTCCAAAACCAAAGATATTCCAGTAGATTATGACGGCGCAATGGGCGTTCCGATTACTTTTTTAGACAAATATAATCCTGAACAATTTGAAATTCTTGGAATAACAGACCGAGACAACGACTCAGAATTAAAAACAAAAATATATACGTTGGAAGACGTTCCAAAACCCGGAGATTTGAACCGCCGCGCCGCAATCAAAATTGGCGACACTTATAAATCAACTTACGCGCGGCTCTTAATTAAGAAGAAAGAAAAATAAAATGAAAATCGAACTCAAAGAAATTACGGTCAAAGAATTAACCGACGGTTTTGAAGATAACGCCGAAAACGGTGTGGTCGGTTACGGCGGAAAGCTCGATATTCGCCCGCCTTACCAGCGCGAATTTATTTACAAGGACAAACAGCGCGACGCGGTGATTGAAACTGTCCAGAAAGAATTTCCGCTGAATGTGATGTATTGGGCAGTTCGTGATGACGGCGATTTTGAAGTGATTGACGGGCAGCAGCGCACGATTTCTATTTGCCAGTATGTTGCCGGCGATTATTCGATCAAGGGTTTGGCAATCCACAATCTGCCGCAGGACAAGAAACAGCAGATTCTCGACTACAAGTTGATGGTCTATTTGTGTTCGGGAACCGACAGCGAAAAGCTCGAATGGTTTAAAACGATAAACATCGCGGGCGAAAAACTCACCGAACAGGAATTGCGAAATGCGGTTTATGTCGGAACGTGGGTTGCCGACGCGAAAAAGTATTTCAGCAAAAACGGCTGCGCAGCTTACGGAATCGGAAGCAGTTATCTGACCGGCTCGGCGAATCGTCAGGATTATTTGGAGACGGCGATTGATTGGATTTCCGAAGGGCAGATTGAAGATTATATGTCCAAACATCAGCACGACCCGAACGCGCTCGCTCTGTGGACATACTTTCAAGCCGTGATTACCTGGGTAAAAGGAACTTTCCCGAAATACCGCAAAGAAATGAAAGGCATTGATTGGGGAACGCTTTACAACAAATACAATGCGGTTGTGTATGACACCGACAAACTCGAAACTCAAATCGCCGATTTAATGAAAGACGAAGACGTTACCAAAAAGTCGGGCATTTACCCTTATGTTCTGAACGGCGAAGAAAAACATTTAAGCATTCGTTCGTTTACCGATAATCAAAAGCGCGAAGCCTACGAAAGACAAAACGGAGATTGTATAAAATGCGGCGCACATTTTGAATTAAACGAAATGGAAGCTGACCACGCGACCCCTTGGCATAGCGGCGGCAAAACAAGCGCGGAAAACTGCCAGATGTTATGCAAAGACGATAACCGCAGAAAATCGGGCAAATAAAATCGTCAATTTTATTACAAAATCATATCCGAATATTGCCGATTTTCTCAGCCTTTTTCTCCGAAGTCAGTTTCAGATACGGCGCGTTAAGGCAGGTCGTTCCATTCTTCGACAGATACTTTGCGTTCGATTATTTCTTCGACTTCGCGGAGCATCATTCGCAGTTGCGGGACGGAATATTCGGAGTTGGAAGGAACGGTCAGGCGGCATTGGTTGAAAACCATAAATTGATGTTTCGCGCCGGAATACGCGCCTTCAAAACCGAGAGCGCGTAATTTTTTAACGAAATCGCCACGCTTACACGGTTTCCATTTCATATTCAGGTTTTCCGTTGAGGTTTAAATTGTTGAGAATTGGCAGAGAATGACCGAGTTTCAATCCGACTAAAACCCAATCTTCGAGCGTCGAACGCAGTTCCTTTTCACATTCACGCAGAGTCGCGCCGAACGCGACGACACCTTTGCAGCTAGGAATGCGACCGAAAAATGTGTTGTCTTCTAATTTGTCATATTCAGCCTGCGCCAGAGCGTTTTCCAGATAATCACTTAAAATATATTGTCCTGTCATAATAAATTCATTTTATCACTAATTTATTCTTATTCCGCCGATTCTTTCGGGCTTTTTGTCGGAAGTTTCTTTCAGATAAGGCGCGTCGTCCATCTCGCGTTTGTCCTGCGCGTCGGACGAATGCCATTTCATCCATTCGTCGGGCGCGTCGAAGGTTTCGCCGCCGTGCGCGGTCAGGCGGGAACGGATGCGGCACATTACGGGCGTGTTGATGCCGACGCCGGAGATTACGGCTTGACCTTTGGTTAGAGCGGGAAGTTCGGCGAGCATTGCGCGCCCCGCGCCTTCGACCGATTGGGCGACGGTTTGCTGGTCAATCGGGTTGACGATTCGCATAATGATTTGCGTCATGCATTGCGAGAGAACGTCCTGGTCGAGCTTGCCCGGACGTTGGGTGATAAGCCCGATGCCGACGCCGAATTTTCTGCCTTCGGATAAGATTTGTTTTAGGATATTTGTCGAGACGACGCTTGCACCGGCGGGAGCGAAACGGTGCGCTTCTTCGAGTAATGTGAAAACCGGATACGGCAGATGATTTTCCGTATTCGGCGCGGCTTCTCCGCGAACGGTGAACATACGGGCTTTGTTGACGCGGCGCAGCAGAGTTCCGACGATGACTTGCTGTTCGTGCTGTTCGATGTCGGACAATTGCAAAATCGTGCAGCGTCCGGGCGCGAACATATCTTTTAATTCGATGTGTTCGTGAGCGTGGAAAATCGTGTCGGGTTTATCAAACCGTGAATCCATACGCCACAGCAAACCGTCAATCGACGAGACGTTTCCGCCGCCGTCTTTTTGATTTTCACTGCCGAATTTCTGTTTATTAACTTCGTCGCGCAAATCGTGATAAGCGTAGGCGTAATCCTGTTTTTTCTCGGCGCGAAGCCGTTCGTTCAAACTGCGAAACGCCTGCGAGAGAAAATGCAGCATTTTGTCGGATGTGCCTTCGGGCAAAAGATATTTCACGTCGGCTTCGGTCAGGGTTGAAAAACGGACTTTGATATTTTTCGGCTGGATGATTTTTACTTCCGGCTTGTAGCCGTCCGCGCCGAAAAACCGCTCGTTTCCCATAATCGAACTCATCGTGTGATACTCGCTGTGCGGGTCAACGATGACGACGGCGGCGCGGTTGTGCGGCTGCATCAGCTCTTCGACCAAAACGCCAGCCGTGTAGGATTTTCCCGAACCCGTCGAAGCCAGAATTGCGAGATGCGTCGAAACAACGTCTTTGATTGAAAGCACGACGGGAACTTCGCCTGCGCTGCGCGTCAGCAGACTGCCGATGTGAGCCGAACCCAATTCCGCGCTGCGTTTCGGCGAGAGCATCTGCGACAGAGTTTCTGACGAAGCCAGAAAAACCGCCTGTCCCGGATTCGGCGCGATGCGCGGGTTGTTAAAATCTCTGACGGTCGTATCGAAAAAGCCGATTGTCTCGACCGTGATTTCATAAATCTCGCACGATTCACCGTCCAAGCCAATCAAAGACGAAACCATCGCGGGCGGCGTGTTCGGGTCGGACAAAAAAGCGTCGGGCAGATTGCGAACTAATTTTCGCCCTTTTATCGTCCCGATAATCTGCCGTTCCGCTTCGCCGTCGCGTGCCGTATAATAAACAAACTCGCCGATGCGCGTTTTTACATTGTCCTTAGTAATAAAAAGATATTCGTGCGGCATCTCGCCCGGACCTTTGACAGTGCCGGTTAGAAAATCTGTTGTTGTCATAAATTTAATTTGTTTGAGACAAGTTTTCGAGAAAATTATATCACGAAAATTTAACCGAATCGGGAACAAATCATCTCCATCGGTGTCTAACCAGTTATCAAATCTTCGGGAGGCAAAAAATGAATATTAAATCTAATCTGAAATACGTCTGGTTGGGAATCGCCGTTTTTTCAATGATTTTAACGACTTTTCTGTGGTTCGGTTACGATTCGCAAAATCTTCAAAACTCTATTTATGCGCTTAATGGTCTAATGCTAATCTTGTCTTTGCCGTGTAGCCTTTTCGCCGTCCTTGTCGTCGTTTTGGCAAATCATTATCTCGGAATAGAACCTTTTTCAACCGAAGGAATCTACCTCAGCACAATTTTTCTGTTCGTTGTGGGATTTATGCAATGGTTTTGGATAGCGCGTTTTTGGTCGGAAACTGAAGTTAGGTTTCAAAATCTAAATTTGATTGATGCAAAGATTGATTGACAATTTTTCTCATTAATACAAAGCGACACGAATTTTATCTTAGCGCCGCTTTGTATTAATTGTGGATAAAAATTAACCTTCAAAATCCAACAATTTATCTTCAATCTGATTTAATTCCTCGCGCAGATTCACTTCCATTGTGCTTGAAACTTCTTCCTGTTCGACTTCGGTCGCCTGTTCTTCCATATCTTTGTCGAGTTCCATTTGCAGGCTTTGGTTGACACGATTTAATTGCGCGTTGATTTCGCCGCGACGTTTTTCGAGTTGTTCTCTGGTTTGTTCGATTTCTTTCATTTTTAACCTCTTTAAATTTTCTACAAAGTATAACGCTTTATATTGCGGCGAGAAACTTTAAAAATGAAAAAGCCCCGACTCAATTTCTCAAACCGCGGCTTCTACCTTCCCTTTGCTCGTTAAATTTACGCTTGAATATGCGCTTCGACAAACCACAAAAGTTTATCTAATTCGCGCGAGATTTCCGTGTATAAATCCGCCGTGTCTTTGTCGCCCAAATCGTCAGTTTGATCAATTCCTTCACGGACTTTTTTGCCGAAATCGGACATCGCCGTCGAGAGCGCGTCAACGTGCGCTTCGCCTTCAAAAATTTCCAGCGGATATTCCGATAAAGTCGACCTCGAAGCGACGACGCGCGCCGTTCCCATAGCCGTGCCACCGAGCGCGGTAATGCGTTCGGCAATCAAATCGGTATGCGCTTCAGCCGCCGTCGCTACTTGGTCAAAAAGCTCGTGCAGACTAATAAAATGATGACCTTTAACGTTCCAGTGCGCTTGTTTAGCCTGTGTTTTTAAATCAATCACATCTGCCAGCCGCGCGTTTAAGTTTTCGATAACTTTTTCCCGTTTTCCTTTTGCTAAATCGTTTTTTGTTCTATGCATAATTGTTCCCATATATTTATAATTAGAATAATTCTAAATTATTAAGATGTCAATTTGACAAGCCTTTTATTTCGCTAAAGCGTTGTATTAATTTATAGTAAGAAAATGTTGATGTTTATGCAAAACTCGAACACGGCATCGAAAGTTATCGAAAACGCTTCGCTGATTCCAAAAGTTATTCTCGATTCGGTTGACGCACTGCTGACCAAGTTCTTTGAACGACTGCCGTATTTTGTCGCGGGAATAATCGTTTTAATCGTTTTCTGGCTCGCCGGAAAAATCGTCAGGAGCATTTTTCTGGCGGCTTCAAATCGCACGAAACTTGATTGGCGTTTGAGGATTTTGTTCAGTCGTCTGATAGTTATTTCAGTATTTGTCTTGGGAATATTCACGGCTCTGACAGTCATTATTCCGACTTTCAGCTTCGGCGATTTAATCGCGGGTTTGGGATTTACGTCGTTTATCGTCGGTTTTGCGACCAAAGATATTTTAAATAATCTTTTGAGCGGCGTTTTGATTTTGTGGAAACAGCCGTTTCAAATCGGCGATTACATTTTCGTCAAAGATAAACAGGGAAAGGTCGAATACATCGGCGTGCGGGCGACGACTTTGCGGATGGACGACGGCGAGTTGATTCTGATGCCGAACGGCGATATGTATTCAAACGCTCTTGTCATACGCGGCGCGAGCGCGGAACGCCGGATGAAACTCGAAATCAGCATCGGCTACGACGCGAAAATCGACCGCGCCAAAGCGAGTATTTTAAAAGTTTTAGAAGCGACGGCGGGCGTTGTAAAAGAACCGAATCCAAGCGTTTTCGTAACGGAACTAGCGGCGGCAGGCGTAAATTTATCAATCTATTTCTGGATAAAAACCAGCGAAAATAAACCGATGGAAGTTTTCGACGGTGTTGCGACGGGAATTAAAAACGCTTTAAACAAAGCGCAAATCGAAATTTACCCGGTAAATTCAAACGTCGTGCAAAATCCGATTGCGGAAAATACGGCGGCAGAATATCAAGCGGACTCGGACAAAAAAGAAGAATTTTAATACTGTAATCGTTTTAATTTGTTTGTGTATAAAAGTTGATGTCTTTCCGATGCTTCTGCCCACGATTGAGGCATTTGATAATCTTCCAACAAAATATCGTTGATTGCCCCGCGAACCTGATTTGCACAAGTGTTGAAACCAACTCGCCCGACACCTGTTCCTAAACCGGGCAATGCAACTGTCTTGATATGTTCGGCAATCGCGTCGCCCGCAAATGAACCAGACAAAAAAGTTTTCTGTTTAATTAAAATAAAAACCGACCGCGCCGCTAAATACGGATTAACGCTATCTTGTAAAATCATCGGCACGCGCATTGTCGGCGCGGCGATAAGAAAAGGTATTTTTTGATTTCCTGTTTCAACAACGTCAGCGTTTCCGACAATCAATTCGCCGTTGTGAAAATCATAAATTTGTCGTCGGACGCGAGTTTGAATGTCATGACCGAAGTGAGACAAATAAATTCCGTCAATGCCGCCGTCCATAAAACCGAAACTGTTTGCCGGACTGACAACTGCATCACAATCTACGTCGAGAATCGAACCTTGATAAATTGTAACAAAATCTAAATCGCCGCAAAATTTTTCCCAAGCATCAGCGAGAGATTTTTCAACCGCCGTTAAAATTATTTTCATATAAATTTATTTGAAAAATTCCGGCAATCAAATAATCGTCGTAACAATTTCCCGAATGCTGCGCTGCAATTCTCTATCGTCTGTTATGGGCGAAACGAGCGCGACTTCCGCCGCGTTGACGGGTGAAATTCCTCTGGCAATCATTTGCGCCGCGTAAATTAAAAGTCGTGTCGAAACGCCTTCTTCGAGTCCGTGTCCGCGCAGGTTGCGCACCTTTTGCCCGATTGTTACCAAATCTCGCGCCGTCGCTTCGTCGATTCCACCTTCTTTGGCGACGATTTCGGTTTCGGATTCGGCGTTCGGATAATCGAATTCCATTGCGACGAAACGCTGGCGCGTCGATTGTTTCAAATCTTTTAAGATTGATTGATAGCCCGGATTATAGGAGACGACGAGCATAAATTCCGGCGGCGCTTCGACGATTGTGCCGAGCTTTTCAATCGGCAGGCGGCGGCGGTGGTCGGTCAGCGGGTGAATGATGACAACCGTGTCTTTGCGCGCTTCGACAACTTCGTCCAAGTAGCAAATCGCGCCGCTTTTGACCGCGCTTGTTAGCGGTCCGTCGTGCCAGACGGTTTCGTCGCCTTCGAGCAGAAAACGCCCGACCAAATCGGTCGAAGACAAATCTTCGTGGCAGGCGACCGTAATCAGCGGGCGATTAAGCCGGTATGCCATATATTCGACAAACCGCGTTTTGCCGCAGCCGGTCGGACCTTTGAGCATCACGGGCAAACGTCCCGCATAAGCCGCTTCAAAAAGCTCGACTTCTTCAGCTACGGGCAAATAATAAGGTTCGGTTTCAACTTTGTATTCTTCAACTGCTGCTTCCATAAATAATTATTTTCGAGATGTATAAATGCGAAAGGTAATCTTAACATTCGCCTGAAATTCATAGCAAACAACCGATTGAAAAGGACATATAATCTGTTTAGCCTTTTTCTTTTCTCGCTTGCTTGCCGTATTATTTTACAAATTCCGCGCACGAATTTTCGGTAATGAATTTGTAGATTTATGAATTTGGATATTGTAGAATCAATCGAAGGCATCCCGATTCGCTTAACCGACGAGCGATGGGAACATATTTGCTTGCATGCCAATATGAGCGGATTTTACGATGCAGTATTAAAAGCCGTCAACAATCCCGAATTTATTTTGCGCGGGCAACGCGGCGCGAAAGCAGCCGTTCTAAACGTCGGTAGAAGAAAATGGCTTCACGTAATATATCGTGAACTCGACAAAAAAGACGGTTTCATCGTTTCGGCTTTCATTGACGATGACTACGACTCTAAACTAATTATATGGCGACGCGATTAGCAGAAAAAAAAACAGACGAAAAACAGCTTGCCCGATTAGCTGAAAAGCGCGTAAAACTTCCTGCCGATTGGCTGGAAATGAAATACAGCCGCGAGGCTGATGTTTTGTTTATCAGATGTTCACGAAATAAACCCGCGCGCAGCAAAGGAGATATGAGCAACGGAATTATCTATGATTACGACGCACAGGAAAATCTCGTCAGCATTGAAATAACCGATTTATACGGCGTTTTCGTTTAATCTTTCACAACTAATCAAATTATAAAAAGGCTGAAGCCGTTGAGGAATATTATTTTCTTTTGTTCCGGCTGAAGTCTTTTTATTTTTTCTATTTTTTCGCCTTTTTGCAATCGAAACTAAAAACAATTTAATGCTTTACCAAGCGCAGTAAATAATAAAGCGCAAATAATATTAAACTAACACCGATGATTTTTCTCACAACCCAAAAAGTTATATCAGCCCTTTCACCGAAAGTCATAGCATCGTCGTTTCTTGGTTTTTTTCTAATTACTCTTGGCTGAGACGCGCCGCAGTGATGACAATACACAGCATCGTGCGTATTCCATTGTCCGCATTTTGAACACTCGTTCGATGTTTTATTTCTTTTCGCCATATTACATTTTCGGCAAAGCTGTTGAAGATTATCAACTGTCGAAGGCGCGCCTTTGCTAAAGGGCGTGATATGGTCAAATTCCATATATTCGGACATATTGCCGCAAATCTGGCAGACATCTTTATCACGACGGCGCACCGCTTCCTTAACGTGCTTCGGAATATAACGGTTTGCGCTTTTTCTCTTTGTCATACTCAAGACCAAATTGTTTTAGAGTTTGAAAATCATTGCACAAATTTAAGTTGATTTGCAAGAGTTTGGCAGGCGACTTGAATTCCATATTTATATTCTGCAAACTTTAAGCAAATTCCAACATCAATTATTTTCGCTCTCTATTAAACAAACAAAATGCGGCATGTTTCGGTTATGTGTCGCTATATGTTATGTTTTAAAGTTGTTCGCAAAATCGGTAAGCGACCGATTTAAATTGTATGTATGAGTTTGCAGTAACGCCGGCGATAACGCAGCTTCGGCGTCCGGGAGTTTTGATTGCCGATGTCGCGCCCGAAAGTTTGGCGCAGGAATTGGAACTTGCGGCGGGCGATAGAGTCGTGCGCGTCAACGGTCGAATCGTGCGCGATTACCTCGATTTTCGCTTTCAAACGGCGGGCGAAACCGAGCTGGAAATAACCGTTAAAAAGACGAACGGGGAGACGTGGGAACTGGAAATCGAGCGCGAGGAATCGGAAGATTTCGGCATCGAGTTTGAACAAATCGTGCCGCGCCAGTGCGCCAACGAATGTCTTTTTTGTTTCTGCAAGGGAAATCCGGCGGACGCGCGCCCATCGCTTTTCGTCCGCGACGAAGATATTCGCCTTTCTTTTCTCTACGGAAATTACACGACTTTAAGCTCGATTACGCCTGACGAGATGAAACGCATCGTCGAACAGCGTCTCTCGCCGCAGTATGTTTCCGTTCACGCGACCGATTTGAAAACGCGAGCGTATCTTCTCGGAGTCGAAGAAAGCCGCGCCGACATTGACGGCAAATTAAAAACCCTTCTCGACAACAACATCGAAATCCACGCGCAAGTCGTCTTGTGTCCGGGAATAAACGACGGCAAACAACTGGAAAAAACTTTGCGCGATTTGGCGGCACATTATCCGAAGGTCGTCTCGACGGCGGTCGTTCCAGTTGCTCTGACGCGCTATAACACGGACGAACGCCTGACGCGCGTTACGCCGGAATTCTGCCGCCGCACGATTTTTGAAGTTGAAAAACTGCAAAAAGAATTTCGCAAAACCTTGGGCGTAACTTTCGCCTTTCTCGGCGACGAAATTTATATCAAAGCCGGTTTGCCGATTCCGTCCAGAAAACATTACGGCAATTACCCGCAAATCGAAGACGGCGTCGGAATGATTCGCTCTTTTACAAATTCGTTTGAAAGTTTGCTCAGAAAATTGGAAAGCCGAACCGCATTGGAAAAATTCGCGCCCGCCGAAAGTTTTGTCGCCGCTAATGTGCGAACTCACACGCTCGCCATTGTTCCGAAAAGGGAAGTTCAAAGTTCAAACTTCAAACTTCAAAGTTCGCTGTTCGGCACAATTCTAACAGGCGAAATGTTCGCGCCGATTCTTACCGCGCAAATTGAAAAGTTAAATTCTTTGATAGGTTCAAAATTGAATGTTCTCGCCGTCCCCAATACATATTTCGGTGGCGATGTTGCGGTTGCCGGACTTTTGACAGGACAGGATTATCTGGCGGTAAAAGATAAAATCGTCGGCGGTTTTGTGATTATTCCGAAACATACGATTAAATCTGACGAGCCCATTTTACTTGACGGAATGCAGTTTGAAGACTTAAAGGCGCAGTTTGATGTGCCGATTTATGATTTGGATTTGAAAGATTTTATTAAGATGCTCGCGTCAGAGAAAGTATAAAACTATCGGGTTGATTTTGATTTGTCTGTTTGAGATTTCATAACTCCCGCGGGTCTTTCCGCCGCTTCAAAAGCGTTTTTCGTCTTCCACAATTTTCCAATACCCAGCCAAACTAAAATCGTTATAACGCCTGCTATTATTTTATTATTTGTCAGACCCGAATTGGTCAGTATTATAACAAACGAATGAAGTCCGGCGGCGGTCAAAAAGGATTTGGTTTCTTCTGCGAATTTGCCAATCAAAAAAGCGCTGACGATGCAAATCAACGGAAAAATGACCAATTCAAAAACGGTGAAAAAGCGGAAATGCCAAGCCCACCATAACACACCGATTAAGATATAACGCAGATTTGAATCGAGCGGTCGCAAAGCGTCTTGCAGATAACCTCGCCAGCCGATTTCTTCCATTAAAGCGTAAATTAAATTGATTGAAGCAAAAACAAAAGCGTAATAATTCGTATTTTGCTGTCGTGCGTTTTGCAATCCGAAAACAATAAAAACTAAAAGCGGAATCAAAGCAATGACCGTATTTTTAATTGGCGCGTTGCCGAGAAAAGTTATTGTTTTATTGTGGCGTTTGTCTAAAAATAGAACAACCGATGCGGCAATCAATGTCCCGAAACCTGCGGGTAAATAAGTCCAGTCGCTTAATAAGTAATCTTTTGTGAAGGCTTGATATTTTTGCGAGAGCAAACCGGAGTTAAACGGCGCGGCAATAAAAAACGCTAAAATGTAAAAAAGTAAAACGTATAACCAATTAACTTTTGTATTTTCCGCTTTCAAAATTTAGAGTCAAATTGTTTGAAAACTTTAATCGTTCTGGCTTGTTCGCGTAAACATCGTTCGTAATTAAATTTTACTCTTTCGGCTTAACCTTTATTTCAAAAAGTTTTCGCCATTGTTTTCCGGTTACGAAAATTCTATCGCTGCCTGTGTCGTAAGCAATGCCGTTTAAAGTGTTTTCGCTGTTGCGTTTTACGTCGTCGGGCGAGATGCCGTAAAGGTCGATCCAGCCGAGAAGTTTTCCCGTTTGCGGGTCAATACGGGCGATGTAGTTTGGTTTGCCTAAAATTTCCGGGTCTTCCGAATGCCAGACGTTTGCCCACAATTCGCCTTTTATCCATTCGAGTTCGTTGATGTTCATTAGTGGTTTTCCGTCTTCACGGAAAACGGGAATCGTGCGGACTGTTTTGAAAGTTTCGGGGTCTATAACGCGAATAACGTGCGTGCTGTCGGTCATATAAAGATTCGTGCCGTCGTTGGTCAAGCCCCAACCATCGCCTTGATAACGAAATTCGCTAAGCGGCTTCATTGTTTCCGCATCATAAACAAATCCTCTTTCTTCCTGCCACGTTAATTGGTAAATTTTACCTTTTAGAATGGTTGTGCCTTCGCCGAACGATTGCTTGCTCAAATCTTGTTGCTGCACAACTTGTCCGGTTTCGAGTTCGACTTTCCGCAGGTTCGATTTGCCTTTTTCGCCCGCGCTTTCATACAAAAAACCATTATGAAAAAACAAGCCTTCGGTAAAAGCATCAGCGTCGTGTTTATAAGTATTGACGACTTCGTATGTATAAATCGGAACATCCGCCTCCGCTGTTTGCGGCGTTTTGACTGCTACATTGACGTTCGGTTTGCTCGCATTCATATTTGTATTTGAACGTGCCGGTTCTTTTGTGCAGGCAAGCGACAAAACAACGAATAAAATTAAAAAATAAAGGCGCATAATTATCAGTTATCAATTATCAGTTTTTGTTAGCTGTTGACTGTTTAAGGGCTTTTTCAATCGCTTCTCGAAACGCTTCTGCCGAAAGCCTGCGGACTTTAACGCCGTTTACAAAAATGGTCGGCGTTCCCGTTATGCCGTATTGTTTTCCGTCCGCCATATCTTTGTGAACTTCATCGGCAAATTTCTCGCCGTCCAAATCTGCGTCAAAGCGTTTGCGGTCAAGTCCGATTCGCGTTGCAAATTCTTTCAAAGAAGCAGTATCGAGCGTATTTTGATTATTGTAAAGCAATTCGATGTATTCAAAAAACTTGCCCTGTGCATTTGCAGCTCCGGCGGCAAGCGCAGCGCGAAAAGCGTTTTCGTGAATTTGCGTCAAAGGAAAATCACGCTCGACAAAACGAATTTTATCGCCGTATTCTGCTATCACCTTTTTCAAAACCGGATGCGTCGCCGAACACGCCGGACATTGAAAATCTGAGAACATAACAATCGTTACCGGCGCATTTATGCTGCCCAGCGACGGGTCGTCGTCGGTTGAAATGTTCTGTGCGACGGGGGCGATTTCTTTGAGAAAAAACTTTGCGTCGTATTTTTGAAAAAGTCTTCGTCGCAAATCCGATTCCAATTTTTCGCGCTCGCCGGGAGAAAACTCGCGCATTTTATCGGTAATCTCACGCGCGATTAAATCGCCGGCTTCGATATTTTGCGCCTTTGCTTCGGCAACGAGCAAATTTGAATAAACAATCTGTTCGAGCGCGTCGCGCGTATTGTCATAAACGTCGGCTTCAAAATCATTGAGCGCCGCCCGGTTTTTCGCTTCAAAGCCTTCTGCCGTAATTTGCTTGCTGTTTACCGTCGCCAAAACTTCAAACGGTTTGAGATTCGGCGCGCCCGCATCTTTGCCAAGCGCCGCTTTATATTTCGTTTTCAAATTTGAAACAAAATCAGCGAACATCTTCTGCTTCGCATCGCGGCGCAGAAACTCCACAATTTGCGGGCGAATTTCTTCTAATGTTTTATTGCCGATTGCCGCGCGGTTCGCGTCGTAAACTGCTTGAATCTCTTTTGCCGTCGGGTTTTGTACTTTACTATTAATTTCCGCTTCAACGAGTTTTTCCGCCGTCGTTTTCTGCGCGGCGGCTTCGGCTTCGAGCAGAGCGTCAATAATTTGTTGTTCGAGAAGCTGTTTTCTCAATTCGGCAATTGTGGCGGGCAGATTTTCAAACGCCTGATGCGCTTCCGGCGCGAGGTCTTTGGCGGTGAAATTTTGATTGTTCGCCGTCGCCAAAATCTGTTCGGAGGTTTGGGCAAACAAACAAGAGCTAAAAATCAAAAGGCTGAAAAGGATTGCAAAAATTTTCATAGCAAAATTTCGATAAAAATATTATTACGCCTTTCCGGCGGCGGTTTTATTATCAAATTTAAATAAATCTTTAGCGACGCGAATTGCTTCCGCGTCGTTCGGCGCGCCGAAGATTGCCGGATGAAAAATTTTGGCTAAAATCTCCACGCCGTCAACTATGCGCGGCGCGGGACGCGAAAAATATGCGGTTGCGTCCAAAGCCCATATTTCATCGCTTTTGAATGCCGGAATTTCTTTTAATTTTTCGGGAAACGCCGTGTTCGGCAGTTGGCGCAAAATGTCTTCCTTGTAATAGCCGCACGGAATCAAAACTAAAATCTCCGGCTTTGATTCGCAAATTTCGTCAAAAGTTGTCGTCAGCGACTTTTCGCCCGCTTTTCCCAGAAGACACTCGCCGCCCGCGATTTCAACTTGTTCGGGCGTCCAGTGTCCGGGCGCAAACGGCGGCTCAAGCCATTCGAGCATAAAAACGCGCGGGCGATTTTCGATGTTTTTAGTTTTCCCGCGCACTTTGTCAAGACGATTTTGCAATTGCGCGACAACTTCTTCGGCTTTATTTTCCGTTCCGGTCAATGCGCCGACGGTTTTGATATTCTCAAAAATATCCTCGATTGTATTCGGCTCAAGCGACATAACTTTCGCGTCTGCGACATACATTTTCGCCGCCTTTTGCACGGTTTTGTAACTGACGGCGCAAACGTCGCACAGCTCCTGCGTGATTATCAAATCGGGATTAATCACGCGAAGAAGTTTTTCGTCCAAATTGTAAATCGAGCCGTGTCCGTCTAATTGCGAGCGAACGGCGTGGTCAATCTCGGCGCTCGACATCGTTTCGTGCGAAATCCGGCTTTTCGTCAATTGCGGTTTGTCTGTAATTGACGCGGGAAAATCGCATTCGTGCGTGATGCCGACGATGTTTTCTTCCAAGCCCAAAGCGCAAACGATTTCAGTTGCCGACGGCAGAAGCGAAACGATTTTCATGTCATTTTTTTCAGTCATACACAAATAGTGAAAGCGAGTTTGGATTTTGTGTCAAATCAGTGAGCGAAAAATTTCTTGCTTTTGATTCGTCTTTTAAGTTATCTTGTTGGCAGAAATTATAAAAACGGTTGATACGAATTATAAATGCGAGTTTTGGGTATTGACCCGGGAAGCGAAACTCTCGGTTGGGGCGTCATTGAAGGCAGCGGGCTGAAATATTCTCTAATTGAATACGGCACAGTTAAATCCTCGCCGAAAGATGCTTTCTCAAAACGCCTTTTGAAAATATATACAGGCGTCGAAGCGGTAATCGAAAAATTTAAGCCCGATGTCGTATCGGTCGAAGAAGCGTTCTATGCGATGAATGTCAAAGTCGCTCTCAAACTCGGACAAGTGCGCGGCGTCGTTCTACTTTTGGGCGAAAAGGCAGGTTTAGAGATTTCAGAATTTTCTCCGCGCTTGATTAAACAAACGGTTGTCGGTTACGGCAACGCCGAAAAACATCAAGTTCAGGAAATGGTGCGACTGCTTTTGAAATTAAAAACCGTGCCGCAACCTCACGACGCGGCGGATGCTCTAGCAATTGCCATCTGTCATTTTCATCACGCGGGCGTGCAGAGCAAAATCAATATTGCCAAATTGAAAAATTAAATTCTCGTAAATTTTTCGATAGATTTTAGCCTTAAAAAATTTAAAACTCTAAAAGGAGAAAAGTATAATGAACCGCACACTTTTTTCAATTTTCTTACTTGTTACTCTAGTTTTTTCATCGACCGCCGACGCGCAAAAACGACGTTTTCCGCCAAAGCCTTTCAAAAAACCTGCGGCAAATACGGCAGTAAACCGCGGAAATTCCAACACGGCAATTGTCGTTGACGAACGGCTCGCGGTTTTGCGAAGCGAGCCGAGCCTTTTTGCCGCGCCGATTCAAAGAATGCGGCGCGGGCGAGCGGTTTCGATTTCCGGTTCAAAAGAAGCTGACGGCGTAACGTTTTACCGCGTCGTCGCGCTGCCGAATAATTCCGGCTGGGTGCAGTCCGAAGCTGTCGCCGGACGATTCAAGCGCGGCGATGACCAGCGTCTTGCAAAACTAGTGCAGGCTTCCGAAGGTTTTGAACAAATCGAGCGCGCCGAGATTTTTCTCGAAACTTTCAACGATTCACCGCTTCGTCCGGCACTCTTGTTGCTTTTCGGAGATTTGATTGAAGACACGGCTTTGAAAATCTCTAATGACGCAACGAAAAAACTTGACCGGCGCGAAATGGCTGCTTCGGGAGCGCCGCTTCACAGTTTTTATTTAAATTACGTCTCGCTCGACCGTTATCGCAAAATCGGCGTGGTTTTTCTTTTTAATCCGGCGACGAAACTGATTCATTACGACGGCGCGACGTGGAGAGAAATCGTGCAAAAATTCCCAAAATCATCAGAAGCCGCCGAAGCGCAAAAAAGATTGGATTCACTGAAAGAGAAAATGGCGGCTGCGACGAAGTAAGAAAATTTAGCCACGAACAAACACGAAGGAACACGAAAAGGGATTAAGCAAAATTAGCCACGAATAACACGAATAACACGAATTAGAAAAACCAATTTTTATTTGTGTCATTCGTGTTATTCGTGGCTAAAAAATTTCGTGTCCTTTCGTGTTCCTTCGTGGCTAAATTTTCTTGTCCGGCAGAATACGAAAGCGCACCAAACCGACCGTTACATTTTGACCGACGACAAGCGGGAAAGCTGCCGTTTCGGTTTTCGGTCGCATAACAACAATTGAAGGTTCGGCAGAGAGATTTAATTTAATAACAACCCGCTCATATGCGCCGGCAAAACTGGCTTCTTCAACTGTTCCGTCAGTTAATTTCTGATAATTCTGCGTCAAATTTTCCGGCTTTCGCAAGAAAACATCTTCGGGTCGAAACACTAATTTAACCGCTTGCCCGTCTGGAAAATTCACGTCGTCTTCGATTTCAAGCCGAACGTTTTCAGTCTCGAAATCTCGCCCGCGAACGACGCCCGACAAAATATTTGCCGAGCCTAAAAACGTAGCGACATATTCGGTCGCGGGTCGGTTGTAAACCTCGAACGGCGTGCCAATTTGTTCCAGTCTTCCTTGATTCAAAACGGCGATACGGTCGCCCAATTCCAACGCTTCTTCTTGGTCGTGGGTGATAAAAATCGAAGGCTTGTTGATTTGCTTTAAAAGCGCACGGATTTCTCGCCGCAGCCGCGTGCGAATCTGCGCGTCGAGCGCGCCGAACGGTTCATCGAACAATAAAACTTCCGGCTCATAAGCCAGCGCGCGGGCGATGGCGACGCGCTGCTGCTGCCCGCCGGAAAGCTGCGACGGAAATTTTTTGCGGTGTTCTTCGAGGTGAACAAGCTCAATTAGACGATTGACGGTTTCCGTAATTTCTCGCTGCGGGCGACCGCGCAAACTCAAGCCGTATGCGATGTTTTTCTCGACCGTCATTTTTGGAAACAGCGCGTAGGATTGAAAGATGACGCCCGTACCGCGCTCGCGGGCGGGAAGTTCGGTAACATCTTTACCGTGCAGACGAATACTACCCGAATTCGGCATCTCAAGTCCGGCGATGATTCGCAAAATCGTCGTCTTGCCGCTGCCGGACGCGCCCAAAAGAACAAGCGATTCGCCTTCGTTGACATCGAAATTGATGTCCTGCAAAACGGTCGTCGTGCCGAAACATTTGCTGATGTTTCGTACGCTGGCGGCAATTTGTTTGTCAGTCGAATCAATCATTTTTGAATGCTGAATGCTGAACGCTGAATAAAAAACAAACTTCTTCTATTCAGCGTTCAGCATTCATAATTTATTCCGTATCGAGCCAATCGCGCGCGAAAAATAAAATGCTGAAAATCACGAATGAAAAAAGCGCGAGGACGATTGCAATCGCATTTGCCGCCTCAACTTGTCCTTCATTGAATTTGGCGAAAATATAAAGCGGCGCGGTTTGCGTTCGCATTGCCAGATTGCCCGAAACGAGAATCGTCGAGCCGAATTCGCCGACCGCGCGGGCAAATGTTAAAAGCGCGCCCGTCACAATCGCGCCGCGTAAAGATGGCAAGGTTACGTGCCAAAAAGTCTGCCAACGCGTCGCGCCCATTGTCGCCGACGCTTCTTCGAGCGATTTGTTCATCGTATCGAAAACCGGCTTGATGACGCCGAACGCGAGCGGAAAAGTAACAAAAATATTCGCCAAAATAATCGCAGCAGCCGTAAACATTACATGAATTCCGTTCGGCTCTAAAAGTCGTCCGAGCGTGCCGTATGGTCCCCACAGCAAAAGCAGCGCGAAACCGGCAACGGCGGTCGGAATCGCCGTCGGCAGCGAGATAATAACAATCAGCGCGTTGCGTCCCCAAAAGCTGTATTTCGATAAAACGTAAGCGGCGAAAAGCCCAAACAGAACATTAAAAACCGTCGCCCAAAAGCTCGTTGCCAAGGACAACTGCATCGCAAAAATCGCTTCAGGCGCGGTCAATGCTGCCCAGAATTTATCGAGTCCGCTGCTCGTTCCGAAAATAAAAATCGAAGCCAAAGGCAGCAAAACGAGCGGCAGCATTAAAGCAATCATCACGCCGATGCTGAGCGGTCGAATTATGTCAAAACCGCGCACGTGCCGGACACTGGAAAGATTCGCGCTCATAATATTGAAAGTGAAAAAGTGAAAAAGGTAAAAAGTGAAAAAGTAGATTGCTGATGCATAATCAGCTTTTTCACATTTTCACATTTTCACTTCTTTTGAACTTGGTCACGAAAAACTTTTTCGATAATTTCAGGATACGCCCGAGTCCAGCCGCCGAAAAGTTCGATTGTAAAAGGCTGCTCGATTTTGGCAAATTCCGCGTTCGCAGCATTGAAAGATTCATTTGTCGCGGAGCGAAAATGATATTTGACAAATGCCTGTTGCGCTTCGTCGCTCCAGAGATATTTTTGAAACGCTTCGACGACGGCGCGTTTGTCCGCGCTGACGTTTCTATCAATAATCGTCGCCGGATGCTCGCTGAAAATCGTCGCTTTCGGAATTACAATTTCAATCGGCTGCCCGGCTTGTTTCATCAGCAAGCCTTCGAGTTCGTAAGTGATGAGCGCGTCGCCGTAGCCGGTCTCAAACTGCGTTCTCGCCTCGCGTGCCGAGCCGGGCGTCGAGATAACATTCTTCCAAATCGCCTGCAGAGTTTGCAAAGCGCGATTGGCATCTGGCTGTCCGGTTTCGGCTTCCGATTTTTTCAATTCCGAACCGTAAATCGCTAAAATTGACCACTGCGCGCCGCCTGAACTTATCGGGTCTGGATGAATCAATTTCACGCCCGACTTTCCCAAATCCGTAAAATCTTTAATATTTTTCGGATTGCCTTTTCGCACTAGAATTACGAACGGCGTTTTATTGACGATGCCTTTTGCCGGCGACGAGTGCCAATCGGAAGCGACCGTGCCGCCTTGTTTTAATCGGTCGGCGTCACGTTCGATGGAAAGAATCGCAAAATCGGCGGGCGCGCCCTGCAAAATCTGATTGACTACGGTTTCCGAACCCGCGAATGAGGAAACGAAATGCACGTCTTCGCCCGTCTCGGCTTTCCATTTGGCGGCAAACGCCGGATAGATTTCCTTTTCAAGCGCTTCTTTCATAATCGAAAAGCCGTAAACCGTAATCGTGTTTCCGCTTTTGCCGTCGCTCTGACCGCTCGGCAGACAAGCCATTAAAAGAAGCGAAAACAAAATCGCCAGCAGCAGAATTTTTTGTTTCATCATCACTCTCCGTAAAATGTCGTCAGATTTAACGAACAAGAGACAAAGCTAATTCGCTCGTCTGGGCACGAATTTCCGGCATTGCCGTCGATTCCCAAAGAATGCCTTTAAGCGCCGTTCCGATGGTCAAAAGTGTGTCGGAAACGTTTCCCAAAGTGTCAATCGTTCTGCCGTCGGGCGTCGCATCAATGCCGAGATTCAAACAGTCGTTTTTAATGTAGCCTTTGCCGATAAGATTTTTTACGAGAACGCTGTCGAGACGCTGAAAATTACTTTCAGAACCGATACAGTTGACAATCGCGTCAGCCGAAAGACGGTTTTCAACGCCGCCGGTTGTAAACAAAATGTCAAATCTGCCCGCTTTAGCGGTTTCAATATTTTTGATACGACCTTTCATAATTTGAAGCTGTTTTGTCGCTTGCATTTCGTCCAGAACCTCCGCCGCCTCATTCGGAATTCTGTGCCGCGCAACGTTCCAATGACGGCTCAAATGCTGTATAAAATAACGCTTCTCAGCTTCCGGCAGATTTAGCCAAATCGGTTGCGTATGCGGGCGCAAACTGTCAATCACGGCACGCCAGTCGCTGCCTTGTGCGTGAGCATTTTCAATATGACTACGCACGATTTTAAATAAATCCGTAATCTTTGTCTGCTCTTTTAAGTCATCATAAAAAGACGGATATGTATAACCTAGCTTATGAACTGAAGGCAGCAATCCGTGCGTCGAGAAAGCGAAAATTCTGCCTTTGTGCGAAGCGTTGCACAAACTCAAAATCACGTCAATTCCCGTTAAACCCGTGCCGATAACAAAAACGTCATCAGTCGTTTTCATCCGTTCAAATATGGAAGCGTCCCAAGGATTGTGAAAATACCTTTCCGCTTCGACAAATGCCAGATTTTTCGCTCTCGGATGCGGCGGCAGAAAATTTCCGAAAGCCAGCACGACCTTATCCGACAGAATTTTTTCACCCGAACTTAAAACGACTTCCGCGCCGGAATCTGCAATCGAGACATCGACCGCTTCGTCGTCGAAAACATTAACAGAAACATTTTCAGGTTTTGACGCAACCGCTCGGCGAAAAATATCGCGCAGATAATCGCCGTAAATTCTGCGCGGCACAAAATCGTTCGGCTGAAAGTTGTAATTATTTTCTGCTAACCATTCGTAGAAATGCTCAGTCGATTCGGCGAGCGCGCCCATTTTCGCGGCTGGAACATTGAGCAAATGGAAATCCGTCGTTGCCGAATATGCTACGCCGCGCCCTAGTCTCTCGCGTTTCTCGATTAAATTTATTTCAATCGGTCCGGCAGCATTTTTTATCAGATTAACCGCGAGCAAAGTTCCGGTCGCGCCGCCGCCGATGATTGTAAATTTTTTCATAAATTTTAAGTTTCAGATAAAAGACGAGGCGTAAAGCACACGCTTCACGCCTCGCCTTTACGGGAAACTCGTTCGGTGTCCTTCTTTGAAACGCTTACGAGGTTAGCTGTCGGGCTGGAAGCAAAGAAGTCTTCTACGTTTCGTAACGCTGCGCCCCGTGTTTTATTCTCTCGGATAAAACTTTGGTTTCCCCGTGCCGAAACGGAAAATTTCCCGCGTTCGACTTCAGCGACTAAATTGTTTGAAACAGTCTATATAAAAGAGTGCAAAAAAATCAAGTTTTTAAATTTTATAATTTGCCCGCCGAATAAAATTTTTCTTAACGGAATTAGTAATTTCTTTTCAATGTTAAATATTTCGCGGCGACAAAATTTTTATTCGGGTTCGTAAACCTTGCGCTAAGACGTTTTTTCAACTAAATTTAGAAACCTAGCAAGTAATAAATTTTATCGTAGATGAAAATATTTTTGTTTCATACGTGAAACAAGGTTTCACAAAAGACCTTTTTTGTGCTAGACTCTAACAAGATTGAATTTAATCTACACATTTAAGGAGAAAGAAGAAATGGCTGGAGAAGCAGTGAAAATGAGTACAGAAACAAAAGGCAAAGCGGTCGAAGCGGCGCTTGCCAATATTGAAAAGAAATTTGGCAAAGGCTCGATAATGCGCCTTGGCGAGCGACCGCACGAAGAAGTCGGCTCGATTTCGACAAATTGTATAAGCCTCGATGCGGCAATAGGCGTCGGCGGTTTTCCGCGCGGCAGAATTATTGAGATTTACGGACCGGAAAGTTCCGGTAAAACGACGCTCGCGCTGCAAGTTGTCGCGCAGGCGCAAAAAGTCGGCGGAATTGCCGCATATATTGACGCGGAACACGCGCTTGACCCGGAATATGCCGAAAAACTCGGTGTTAATATCGACGATTTGCTGATTTCGCAGCCGGATTCGGGCGAGCAGGCTCTTGACATTGCGGAAACTCTGGTTCGTTCGGCAAGCATCGACATTATCGTCGTCGATTCGGTTGCCGCGCTCGTTCCGCGTGCGGAAATTGACGGCGATATGGGCGATTCGCATATGGGACTTCAGGCGCGTCTTATGTCGCAGGCGTTGCGAAAACTAACAAGCTCGATTTCAAGCACGAACACCTGTTTTATTTTCATTAACCAACTGCGCGATAAAATCGGCGTAATGTTCGGCTCGCCGGAAACGACGACCGGCGGCAAGGCTCTGAAATTTTACGCTTCCGTTCGTATAGATATTCGGCGCATTGGCGCGATTAAAGAAGGCGACAAAGTTGTGGGAAACCGCACAAAGGTAAAATTCGTAAAAAACAAAGTCGCGCCGCCGTTTCGTGAATGCGAATTCGACATTATGTATGGAGAAGGAATTTCCAAAGAAGGCGATTTGATTGATTTGGCATCAGCCAGAGATATTGTCGAAAAAAGCGGTTCGTGGTTTTCTTACAAAGGCGAACGCCTCGGACAAGGACGCGAAAATGTCAAAACTATGCTCAAGGAAAATACGGAACTCCGCGACCGTATCGAACACGACGTTAAAGTCGCGCTCGGTTTGATTAAAGATGAAAGTGCGGAAGCGGTCGGATAAGAATAAACTTTAGCAAATAATTTTACGCAAAAAGGGCAGAAAAATATCTGCCCTTTTTGTTTGTCTTTCAATTTCAAAAACCGCTTACGGCTTGCGAACCGTTCGTGGTTTGTTCGCCTGCGTGTTGCTCGAATTCGATTCCATCACGGGCGGTTTTCTTTCCATTATGCTTCGGTCGGTAATCGGCGTGTTCATTTCGCGTTTTAATTCCTCTTCGCTCGGAATGCCGGGAATCTTCGGCGTTTTTTTCGGAGTCGGCGTTTTACCGACAGGTGTTGGGTCGGGAATTCCGGGAATCGGAGTCGCGCCTTTTTGCAAAATTGTAGCTTTCGGCGCGTTCGGGTCTGAGTTGCCAGACTCCGAATTATTGATTGTCATAACCGGACCCGGCGAAATTCCCGGCGGCATATTTGCCTGAACATTCGCTTGATTTGCGCCGTTAGTATTTGCTCTCTCAACAGTTTGACACGCCATACCAGACGCCGCCGCGCAAAAAAATAAAACGAAAAGAGTTTTCTTAAACATAAAATAAAACCTCAGAATTAATATTTTAAAATAGCTGTGCCGATTTGAATGTTGCGCCTCCGGGGGACAGCGGCGGCGTTCAAACCGGCACGGGCAGGTATCAAACGGAAATATGGAAGGTTTCAGCGGCTGACATAGGCATAACAACCGCTACGCAAGTGATTATATGCTTATTGATTTTATTGTCAACACCTTTTTCAAAAATTTAAAACAGTTCGATTTGTTTGACGCCTTATTTATTTGAAGATTTGACATCGGCAAACAGCTTATTTACACTAACTCACTTGTTCGGGTTTTTCTAACGTTCCAGACGGCTTGGTAGCTCAGTTGGTAGAGCAGCGGACTGAAAATCCGCGTGTCGGCAGTTCGACCCTGTCCCAAGCCACCATTATTTATTGAAGAAAAGGACATTGTTCAGATGTCCTTTTTCGTTTTGTGCAACACTTATGCAACATTTTTAGGTTGCCTTTTTCTTAGCAAAAAGTATTTGTTCAATCTTATTAATCGTGTCTTGCTGTATTGATGGCAGAACGTGAATCAGATTTTTCAATTACCTTCGGCTAATTTTAGCTTTGAGTTTTTTCACCTTGATTCCCATCGATTCTAAACCGTCCATTTGCCGCGCAAAGCAGTTGCCGGAAATGAAATCGATTGGAAACGGACAAGACGAATGCGGTCGCTGTCGCGGAAAGAAACCAGCGGCATCAAGCCTTGTTCCAAAACCTTTTCCGCCGCGTTCTCGGTCATAAAAATCTCCGCGCCGGGTTTGATTGCACTTTCGCCGTTCTTTTTGTAAATGTGCATCGGCAAATTGTCGATGTCCTGCAATATTCTTTGTTCCATTTCCCAACCGAACGAGCGAAAGCTCCGCGCCAACAGCATCGCGCAGACGAAGGAGGGATTTGCCCAGAGATATTGGTTGTGTTCGGTTGTTGATTCTTCAAACGAAAATGCTTCGGTCGGCTCGCTTTTAGCGCCGTATGGCAGGCGCGCGAGAATGCGCGGGACTGCCAAGCCGAGATACGCAGCCTCCGGCAAGCCGCGCAGCATCGACCAGAGTTTGGCTTCCGGCGCATCTTCGGCAACTTTCCAGTTCGCCGCGTCCGGCGTTTTGGCAAGCGATTTAACGCCTAAAATTTCCGAGTCGGCTTGCGCGACGAAAGGCGTTTTGGAGTCGGCGCAGACTTCGGCGATTCGCATCAGAGCTGCGACATCGTCAACGTCGGATTTAAAAACATAATTGGCGCAGATTGCCGCCCAAGATTCGTCGCCAAAAGTTCCTGCCGTTTCTTCGGTCAGCAGTTTGTAAAACGTTGATTCGGTTAAATTGCTAACGGATTTTAAATCGCTTTTGAGTTCGTCTTTTGTAATGTCCAGCAAATAAATTTTGAGGTCAACATCGGTTTCAATCCGCGACACCGCGAGATGCGCGCCGCGCCAAGCTGCTTCCAAAGCCTGAAACTGCGGATAATGAAGAATCGCCCGCATCAATTCGCCGGTTGCGCGGTCAACGGCTTCGACCAATTTCGATTGCTCGGCTTCGTCGGTTTGCACCAGATACGGACGGACGAGTTTGCCGACTAAAGCGTCGAGTTCGCTCGAACCGGTCGATTGTTTTTGCGGTTTGTCGGAACTTCCGGCGGACTGAAACAAAATCTGGTCAAGCAGATTTCCCGACTGCAGCGGCGGATTTTCATTCGGTTTTTCATCCGCCGGCAATTTTACTGTTTCCGATTCACCAGCCCACGCGCGAACCGTCGCCGCCGTCTGATTAAAAGTTTGCGGATTCATCAAACGCTGTCGTGTTTCCCGCAAATCTGCGAAAAGCGAAACTTGGCGGAAAATGTTGTCTGGATGAAAATCGTCAAGTTCCTCAAACCTGAGCTGCAAAACATCTCCATTCTGTAAATCCAGTGAAAGTTCGACGCGAAGTTTCCGCATCACTTCTTCAAAATTGTCACGGTCAATTTCAACTGCGCGATAATTGTTAGCGGTTAAATCGGAACGATTACTTCGCCCGCTCCAATCGCCAATCAAAAGAAGACGAAAAGGCATCTCGTCGGGAAGCGCCGTTCCTTCCGCTTCAAGCGTTATTTTTGTTTCAAAATCGTCGGTCAAAGTAGGCATAAATCAAACTCCCTGAAAGCTGCAGGATATTGGTAAAAACTTTGTGTTCCAAACTTATATCAGAAATTCATCCAATATGTAAAACTTTTTGTGGCTGGCTAACGGTACACCCTGTTCAAAGCCGTCATTATTTTCAATAGTTAAGTCATCTTTCAAAAGATGCCACTAATCTGAATGGTTTTATGTTGAAAATTGCATTGTTTTTATTTGCCTATCAAGTTGATAAGGCTTTTATCTAATAACTGGCAACTTGGGTTATTTAGTAAATTGAAGTCAAGATTGTTTTAATTGTGCGGTTGAATAAACAAGCCGCCCAACTTCTTCTTTTTACAAAGAAAATATTTTTCTTTAAGGTAGATTCCATATTCT
>JALYZF010000018.1 GCA_030948995.1 Acidobacteriota bacterium | reverse complement strand
GCAGGACACGGCGCTGAAACCGTCGTCTGGCTCAGTTCAAGATTCGTTACGTCGGCTGGCAGATTAATTTTCGGTCCTTGTCGCAAATTACGACGACCGGCTGTAAACTGCAGAATAAATCCGTGCGGATCTTCGGAAGCCTGAAATCCTGCTGGAACGCCGCTAAAGGTAGAAGTAACGCCTGCGGCACTGTTAGCAATGGTTGCGCGAGTTGTAAAACTATTGTTGCCGAAACTTTCCTTATCCTGCTCGTTAGCATGGTAACGGTAAGCCGCGCCTAAACTAATATAGCGAGCCGGGAAAAAGCGAAATCCGGCAATCGCGTCGATTGGACTGTTCTCAAAAGCATTCGGCGTGCGCCCGCCGACATACTGAGTGGTACGAGCCTCAAAAATCGGCTGGAAATATTTGTTAATCGGAAAGTCAACGCCAACGCCTGCCAAAACTTCGTCAGGACGATCTAAAATCGTGAATGTTCCGGTCGGAAATTGCCCTTTAACACTGCTGTTATAGATATAGCCGATATTACCGGAAAGATTAACCCATTTGCGAAGACGAGCGTCGCCAAACGCAACCAGACCGAAATCGCCGCGACCTTTTTTACTGCTAAACGGATTTGAGCCGCCGCCCGGACTTGCGCCGCGTTGTAACTGGTTGAATCCGCTAAAGTCGGAAGCATCGTCGGCATAGAAACGATAGAACGGAATAAGACCAATTCCATAAGCGCTGTTCGGACTGGTAAAGCGATATTTCGCGCCGACCGTAAAAGTATTAAATGCCGATTCGCCGTAACGACGATTGATAAACGGCGCGTCCGGCAGATAGCTCGGAGCAATTGTAAAACTCGTCGGAGCAATCGTAGCCGCAGTGCCTGTAGTAGCCGCTACCGTCGTGGTCTGCAAAACTATGCCCGGCAAGATACTACCGTAAACCGAACCTAATCCCGGAAAGTTAGCTGCGCTATTTCCGTTGCCGCCGTTCGGCGCGCCGATGGTTGCAATAGCCGTCGGGAATCCGAAAACTCCTCCTGCCGTAAACGCCGGATTACTGCCGAATCCGAAGTTGCCGGCATTACCGCCCGCAAACGGAAATTGCACAAACGGCGCAGTACCGGGCGGACGAAATACGGCAAAACCGGGGAACTGGCTCGTTCCGGGTCCTCTCGGAGCTAAAACGATAGCGCCGCCGCTGGTTCTGACTCCGTTGACAATTATGCTTGAATTAGGAAGATAAAAACTGGAAAGATTGTTTGGCGAATTTACTTTGATAGCTCGATACGCATCCGTATTGAACCACAATTCTAAATGGTCGCTCAATCCAACCTGAAAGCTGACCGGCACTTCCGTAATGTCAACATTACCGGGGTCGCGGTCATAATTACTGGCAGCTATACTAAAAGTGAACTCCTTTTTTCTTAAGGTTTGTCCATCATAAACGGTAAAAAGACCTGTCGGACCTCCCGGAGGACCGCCTGTTCCCACGGTTGGTGCTATATTTCTGTTATCACTCGATGATCTTGGTGTTTGAGCCGACATCGAAACAATCAATGCCAGCATTGTAAGCGCAATTACAAACGCTTTGTTAGCGAGTTTCATCACATTCCTCCGCCGAAAATATTATTAAAAATTTGTTCAATAGCAGCTTTGATAAAGACAGCCGAATTACTAAATCTTCAAACAAGCTACTCAATTATTGCATAGACTAAAAAACTTTCAAATGTTTAAATTCAAAATTTTTCAGCTTAACCAATACAATTCAAGACTCTTAGTTGTAATTTTATACGATTGAATCGCGCAAAAGTCAATAAAAAGTTTTAAGACTTTTTTACAACTTCGTAAAACATTACTTTAAATTAATTGGAAAAGCAAGTATTTCAAACCACTTACTAATTATTTTTAAGCGTAAATTCCGCGCATTCTCGTGTCATACGCAACGCGGTCAATCGCCAGCATATACGCGGCTGTGCGCGAATCGACGCTGTGCAGTTCGGCGAGATTGCTCAATTCGATAAAGCTCGCCACCATTTTTTCTTCCAATCTTTGATTTACTTCGTCCTCGCGCCAGAAATAACCCATACGGTCTTGCACCCATTCAAAATAGGAAACCGTAACGCCGCCGGCATTGCACAAAATATCTGGAATGACGAAGATTCCTTTGTCGTGCAGAATTTTATCCGCGCGCGGCGTGGTCGGACCGTTTGCGCCTTCGGCTAAAATTTTACATTTTATACGGTTGGCATTCTCCGATGTAATTTGATTTTCAGTCGCGCACGGCGCAAGCACGTCGCACTCGATTTCCAATAATTCCTTGTTGCTGAGGTAATCGCCTTCCTTGTAGCCTTCGAGCGATTTCGTTTGCTGTATGTAACTTAAAACTTTCGGTATGTCCAAGCCTTTTTTGTTGTAAACGCCGCCGCCAACATCGGAAAGCGCAGTAACTTTATAACCAACTTCGTGCATCAGACTCGCGCCGATTCCGCCGACGTTTCCAGAACCTTGAACGACGACCGACGTTTTTTCCGGCGTTAATTTAAAACGCTTAATCGCTTCGTTGACGGTAAACAAAACGCCGCGACCCGTCGCTTCGCGCCTTCCCAAAGAGCCGCCAAGCGCAACCGGCTTTCCCGTTACGACAGCCGTAACCGTGTGGCGCGCGTGCATCGAATAAGTATCCATAATCCAAGCCATCGTCTGCTCGTTGGTGTTCATATCCGGCGCGGGAACGTCCTTGTCGGGACCGATAAAATCAATTAACTCTGCCGTATAACGTCTTGTCATTCTTTCCAATTCGCCCAGCGACATTTGCGCCGGATTACAGATAATCCCGCCTTTAGCGCCGCCGAACGGGACATTGACGACCGCGCATTTCCAAGTCATCCAAGCCGAAAGCGCTTTGACTTCATCCAGAGTTACATCGGGCGCATAACGAATTCCGCCTTTTGCCGGACCGCGCGCAAAGTTATGCTGAACCCGGTAGCCTTCAAAAACTTCGATGTGTCCGGTGTCCATCCGCACGGGAATATAGACTTTTATCTCGCGGCTCGGAACTCTCATTACGGCGTAGAGGTCGGCTTCCAAACCTAGAAGCTGCGCGGCGTGGTCGAACCGCTCGCTCATCGCTTCAAACGGATTTTTCTCGTCGCTTCCCTTAAACCGCCGTATCTCATCTGCCATCGGATTTGCCATTTTTAATAATTAACTCCAATTTTATGATTTTTCTGTATTGAGCGTAAGCGTTAAAACCAACCTAAAAAAATATTTTCCTTATCTATCGTTTATCAGTTATCACTTCATTCATCGCGCCGCTGCGGTAACCGTGCAAATCGAGCGTTACATATTTAAAACCAAGCGCTCGAAACTTTGCAGCAAACTTTTCAACCGTCTCTAAATTTAAGGCGCGCGCCAACTCGTCGGGTGAGATTTCGAGCCGCGCGATTTCGTCGTGAACACGCACGCGAAATTCTCTAAAGCCTTCGGCGCGCAGAAACGCTTCGCCGCGCTCGACGCGCGAGAGTCTTTCGATTGTTACCGGCACGCCGTAAGCGATGCGCGAAGACAGACACGGGCTTGCAGGCTTGTCCCACGTCGGAAGATTTTGCGCGCGGCTCAATCGTCTTATTTCATCTTTGCTCAAATCAACTTCTATCAAAGGACTCCTCACGTCTTTTTCCTGCGCCGCAATTTTTCCCGGTCGATAATCGCGCGCGTCGTCGGCGTTCGTTCCGTCTAGAACAAATTCAATATTTTCGTCTTTGGCAATCGTAGAAAGTTTGCCGTATAGCTCGGTTTTGCAGTGATAACAACGATTTGTCGGATTGGCTTGATATGCTGGGTTTGCTACTTCTTCGGTGTCGATTGTCCGGTAATTAAAACTAAATTCGCGGGCGGTTTTTCCGGCTTCTTCTCTTTGCGCCTTCGAAACGCTCGGCGAGATTCCCGTGACACAAACGGCATTTTCGCCGATTTCCTGCGTCGCAATTAAAGCCAGATATGCGCTATCGACTCCGCCGGAGTAGGCGACCAACACGCGCCGCATTCGGCGCATCAAACGGCGCAGGTTTTGTTCTTTTTCTTCGGCGGCGAGAGTTTCCGTAATCTGTTTGCTTTGCAGTTGTGGTTTTGCCATTGCTTCGGGCGCGTTCGAATTCGACAAACGTCTTGTCGAGCGAACGCTTAAAGAGAAAATCTTATCTTACAGCATTGAAATAACGCAACTGCTTCAATTGAAAAAAATTTTGACGCTGCCTTTAAAAATATAGACGGCAAGCGCGCCGAATGTTAGAATTTTTTTATCCGCTAGTATTCCTGAAAACTTAAAATGAATTGCGTTTTGATTTCTCGATTTTCCAACTTTTGGCGACTGATTCTGCCGCTCGCCTTCGCGGTTTGTTTATTGTCTTTCAACGCTTCGGCGCAAGAAGACGAAACTCAAAAAGACCCGGTTCAGATTTTTAATCAAGGACAGGACGCGCACGAAAAAGGCGATTACAAAACCGCGCTCAAATTCTATGACGAGGCGCTAAAACTCGCGCCTGAATTTCCCGAAGCCGTATTCCAGCGCGGCAACGCTCTGCTTTCATTGGGTCAAACGGACGAAGCCGAACGAGCATTTCGCCGCGCGTTAGAACTTCGCGCCGATTGGACGCTGCCGATGACGAGTTTGGGCGCGCTTTTAGTGC